>JAHDHJ010000274.1 GCA_020631375.1 Saprospiraceae bacterium
TTTAGATAAAATATTGCTTACCATAATTTTATGATAGCACTACTATTGGATTATTTTTGTCCAATTACTTAATACTCCCCAACCTTTGGGAACAAAAATAATCAGCCCTACTGCTGCTGCGCCTATTGAGATAATCAAGACTGCTCCTGCTGCTACGTCCTTGGTTTTGCCGGCTAGCTCATTATAGTCGGGAGAAACCAAATCAGTCAAATATTCCAATGCGGTATTGAAACCCTCTGCCATGATAACCAATGAAATGGATAGGATACAAAAGCACCATTCCGTTATGGAAATATTGAAGATAAAACCACAGATAAGCACAGCTATTGCCATGAATAAATGGATTTTCGCATTTGGCGTATTCTTGAACAAATCCGCCAAACCTTTGAATGCGTATTTGAAACTATTGAGTCGGTTCCGGACCATAAGGAAAAAGAATGGGTGTATTTTTGAATTGTAATTTCACTTTCAATCCTACTTTGGTGCCCTCATTGGTGTAAACCCCTCCAAAATCACTGCATTCTAATTCTTGGGAATGGAAAATGTGTTCATAAGAACTTTGTGAAAACGGGTTCGTGGAACGTTTGCTATTTTGCAAGCCTAATGACCCCGTCAAATATTTCATTTCTGTGGACCAGGCTACTGTATTATAAGTTCCTATTGCCAATATTGCTTGTTGGCTGTACTTCAGTTTTTCTATAATCGTCGTAAAATGTTCCCTGAGTTCTGCGTAGAATTTATCTGAATTAAATGCGGGATTTGTATAAGTCGTAACGAAACGAATGAGCTTTTTTCCATCGGAACCCAATTTGATAATGCCTGTCAGATTAGGAACGTCCTTATAATAAAAGGTATCCATTTCTGAAAATGGTAATTTTGAGAAAATGGACATCCCATTAATCCCCATACTCGCCAAAGAACTGATATAAGGGAAAGAGTCCTGCAGTAAATGCTTCAATTCAATATCCCAATCGGGTGTGACTTCCTGTATGGAAACCACATCTGCGGAAGTATTGAGGATCATATCCGATAATTGGCTATAATCTTCCCAATCATGGTTGGAAATATTGAGGTGGATGACTTCTATGTCCTCAGATATACTAGGTGCCGCGTATATGGGTGCAGGATTGCTACTGGATTTTAAGAACAAACATAAAACACCTACACAGCCGAATGCCAGAAACATAAGTTTATGCCATCTTGCAAATAGGAACAAAAAACTTAATCCGAAAATCCCGAACATGATTTCTATCGCATGGTTCGTAAAAACACGAAAAGTCGAACTTTCGGGTTGCACAATAATCAGAGCCGTAGTAAGCGTAAGCATCGCTACTACCGGATAGAAAACGAAATTGCTGGATCTACGGACTATTTCCATCTACTCTCCTCGGATTTTGTTTAGGTGTTTTGCTTCGTAAAGATAAGCATTTCTTATTGGAGTAATAGCTTATGTATTCATTTAGACGGAAGATATTGCTTTTGGATTCTTTTTTCCGGATTTTTATCAAAAATATATAACCAGACTAAGAAAAACCATTCCCAGGGTTTCATTAGGATAAAGAAGAGATTGGAAGCCCATTTTGCTTGTACAAAATTATTCAATGGGATGCCGACCTTATTATAATTGCTTCTTAGGAAGCGGTGGAATCTCGGCGTATGTATTTCCAGCCATTCCTCAAAAGCATTGGCTATCATCAGTTGGCGGTTCACGTCGATTTCTTTTCCTCCTCTTATCCCTTTTCTTTGCGGTTTCACGAGCCATGTACTTCCCCTGGATGCTATGGTACATAAATAATGTCCGGTTCCGGGATGCGGCGGTGGTTCATATTGCGAAAAAGTATAAGTTGTGGTTTCTGTAAATGCTTTGATTATGGACATGGATTCTTGTCCGAATAAAAGAAGTATTGCTTGTTGTAATGCTACGAATGGAAGTAATAAGAAAAATATTAATGGGTTTTCTACTTTTTCATTTGTAATGATTCCTTCTACTTTTTCCAATACTAAACTATCATAAATATAATCCTCTTCATCCAACTCTTTTTTGAAATGATAAAACCTTTTCCTGATTTCTATAAAGAGCAATAAGGAAAATAAATAAGGACATAAAAGAGGAAACGTAATTATTACGGGTATGAATCCGAATAAGGAAAACGGACCTAATTGGATCGCCAAAAAAATACAAAGGATAAATCCTTGTGCCATCCCTAATATATTGAATGATTTAATAATTGGCGTGGATTGTTCATTGAACAAAATGGAATTCCAATAAGCGATTGCCGACACTGCATACAAGACTATAATCGTAAGAAAATGGTCATGGTTTACCGGTGTATAAATTTCATCATACTTCAAATGTGTCCCAACTCCCGAACTAATTAACAATCCTCCGATAGGTCCCGCTATTGAAATCAATATCGGGCTGATTTTGTGATTGAATTGAGCGGCCCATTCTATCATTTTGGAATGACTCGGACTGGCTTCATATTTATGAGTCCAACTTTTCACAAATCGAATAATTGTTCCTCCGAAAATTACAAGGGTAAGGGAGAAAATAATCAATCCCGGAAGTATTAATGCTGTTTCCATAATAACAAATTAATCTAATTCTTTCAAGTTTTTACTATCCGGTAAATTCCAAGACAAGCAAGTTCGGCTTTTTACTTTATTCCTGAATTCATATTCCTTATTATCCAATGCCATCCTTATATCTTTTTCGGACCAACTGCTCCTTTCTTCCAAAATATCTTTATTCTCTTCCAATAAATAAATATTCTTATCCGAAACATCATTGAATAAATAATCCAAATCTATCTCACTTCCATAAGTTGCCTGAATATTATATTCGCTAATCATCAGATCCCAATTCACAAAAGACACCAATAAAAAAACGGCATACCAAACCCAAGCATTCTTATGCAAAAGAAAATGAATAGATTTTTTATTTTTCACTTTACTCAACATTGTCAACAAACCGATAAATGTAAGCGACAGAAAAATAAAAACACCGATTCTTTTATAAGCTACGCCATAATATTCTATATATCTATAATTCCTAATTCCTACGGACAAGGCAAGAATAGCGTTTTGTGCAATCCAAATATAAGCTCCGATTTTCAGGATTTTATTATTCGGATAAAAATTAAGGTTTTCTCTAAAGAAATAAATCAATACCGCCATTGCCATGACAATGGATAAAATCAAAACATAAGTTCCTTGATAGACAAAGCCTTTTAGCTCCCAAATATTAAAACTTTCCACATCAGCAAACCAAAGGTGTTGAACGTCTGTAATATTGACCAATAATATTAATACATTCAAAGAAAAAATTGTTATCAATCCGATTTTATATTCATTTTTTAAAGCCATGAACGAATGTGCGAACAAAGGGGCAACTATTCTTTTTTCCTTCTTCCTTTCTATATTTTCATTATTATCATCAATGGAAAATTGTTTTTTATTTTTCAAAAGCAGACCTCCTGCGATACAGAAACCCAATAAAATAAAAAGTAATCGAACCCAAGAAATTTCCAGATCTGACAAAAATTCAAAAATACTATCCAAGGTATTAATAAAAATCATAGCGAATTTCTGGTTCGCTAAACAATAAACCAAAAAAAACAAGGAAACTACAACCATAGGAATGAAAAACAGTTTTATATTTTTCCACCAATTTATTTTAATCCCTTTGACTTCTGGTAAATTATTAATTATTTTAAAAGGCGTTTCCATAAAACTCCAAAGCCCGATCACAAAACCGGAGCCAAGGAATTTTACAGACTGCTGCTGGGAAAAACCAGCCATCAAAATAAACGAAATAACGAAGAGTACTTTAGAAAACAATGAGTTGTTCAAAACAACGGAACAAGCAAACATAATTGTGCCGAGGGTAATAATTTGCATGGTTCTATTCCTGAATATTTCCTTATCAATAATAAATATTCCTAGAATTAATAATAATGTAAAAATTAAAGTATTGACACCCATTCCTTCTTTCCAAAATAATAAATTAAAGGCGATGGTCGCTAATATTACGCTGATGTTGATGATGATTGGTTTTTTCATTTTCTTTCCTGATTTAATAAAAAATAATTTTAGATAAATTTGGTTTAATCGCTTCGTTTGTCTTCCTTCGTAAGTGCTTCAAGCTATTTAATCGGGTAATTCCACGAACACGAAACAATTAGAGAAATTCGTGTAAATTAGTGGCGGAAAAAACTGCCACGAATCCACACGAATCCCACTAATACTAAATTATTCATTACTGAATTCAATACACCCGAAAGCTAAGAAATCTATTATAAATTCATACTTGCTTAAATACCTCAAAGCACTTAGTATCCCTCCAAAGGGAGAAACTTATGTATGGTATTTTATTAAAAATGATGATTTATAGAAATATTATTTCCTTTGCTATACCCTATTAATGAGTGCACTATTAAATACGAAATCAATAAAAAAAAACTGATCACAACCCCTAACCCAAGGCTATCCATATGCTCCATTGGGTGAGATAAATGAACAAATACATCTTGAATCAATTCCATAGGACGGGTAACAATATCCCAAGTATTCCAACGCTGATACCGTCCTATCCAAATCCCTAAACCACACAAAGGAATCGCTGACAGAATAAATATTTTAGCTTTTAATTTTGAGGTAATTTCCATTAGTGTTTTCTCGACTTCCAATAATGAAAGAAGCCCCAACACCAAACCAGTTCCGGCAAATGAAAACAACATTAAAATGTCATACCAATACGGTAAATTAAATCGCTGTTTCAAATGAACGAAATCGGTTATGATGTATGGGGCATTCGGAAAGAAAAACAACCAAATCATCAAAATCGTAAACAAAATTATTTTTGAATTTGTCTTTTTATAAATCGGTTTTGCGGTCATGGATACTAAATAAGGTATC
>JAHDHJ010000275.1 GCA_020631375.1 Saprospiraceae bacterium
AAATAAGATGTTTTTTAATCAAATATTGAATGATCCACATAGGAATACTTTATATAGACGAAAAGGTAGAAAAAAGACGCAAAAAAGAAAACTTGTCTAAAATATCAATAGCGGCTAAACGTTGCTACTGCATTTAGCTAGAGCGATAAAGATCATATTTCGCATAGTCCGAATCATTAGAACCACTAGAACATTCAGTATCCCAAACTATATCCTTTGCTTTTGCTCTACGATAGACAATAAACAAATTACATCTAGGCGCAGTAAAACCTGCTTTAGGAGGAATAGAGGACCCTGCCCTTATTAATAATGTTTTTTCATGGGATGGAATTTATTATTAAATTAATTTTCAACAGACTCTCAATTCCCCATCGCATCCAAATATCCGGCAGGCAAAGCATATCCTAATTTTTGTGCCATAAGCGCATCTGATTTAGCTAAGGGGAAATTCTTTTTATCAAAATATAATCTTGAACGATTATAAAACAAAGCACCATTGGATGAATCCAATTTTATGGACTCATTATAATCTGCCAGTGCTTCATCGTCCCTACCTAACAAACGTTTGAAAAAGCCCCTTTGCCCGATCACCTCCGGATTATTTTTATAACTGAGGTATTTATCCGCATCGCGAATCGCAGATTCATTATCCCCTAATCCATTATAACTTAGCATCCTATTGATATATATTTCCAGATGGGAAGGTTTGATTTTTTCTGCTCTATCCAAGTATGGAATGGCATCTTTATGATTGCCTAACCTAGCAATTATTGCTCCTTGGTTAGTAAGCATTTCATAATTGTCGGGATCCAGTTCCAAGCCTTTTTCATTATCCTTTTTTGCCAAATCCAAATCTCCTCTATCGTAATAAATTCTTCCCCTGCTCAAATAAACATTTGGGCTTTTAGGATTTATTTCCAATGTTTTGCTGAAATCCGCCATTGCCAAATCCGTTTGCTTATTATCCTTATAATATCTACCTCTATTATTATAAGCGGTAGCTGCTTGGTAATATTCCAAACAATGATTCCAAAGACTAAGGCTATTTTGCCAAACATTGCTTTGTGAATATGTCATGACACCCATTATCAAAACAAAAACTCCCATGCCTCCCTTTAGAACTGTGGTCAATGAAGGACGGGATTCCATGAGCCATTGGCAAGATATTCCCAAGATAAAAAACAAACCGATATAAGGAATATATGTAAATCTATCTGCCAAAAATCCTTGGCCCGCACCAAAAAACTGAAGTACAAAAGCAATGTTGAAAAAGAAAAAAGCAAAGCCGAACACAAAACCTCTAGTTTTCTTATGGCTTTTATACACCAAGAAAAATAAGGCAATCGCTATTGGAATAGAAATAAAATGAATGAGTTCCAAAGATTCCGGATATGGATATATACAAACTAATTGATATGGAACAATTGATTTTACAATATATACCAACATGGAATACATGGCAAGTGCAGTCCTTTCGTGCAATGCAAAATTTTGCGTAGCGGAATCCAAAACCTCTCCTCCTTTTAAAAGGCTAATCCCTATAATCCCTATCGCTAATGAAAGCAAGAAAAAAGGTATTTTCTCAATAATTAGTTTCCACTTCATTTCCCGATTAAAATAATAATCCAATGCCAACAGTGAAAGCGGAAGGGAAACTGCTTGGATTTTGGACAGCAAAGAAAGGATGAACAAGGGTACAATCCACCAGAAATATTTTTTCTCCTTTGTTTTTATGAAATAGAGATAGCAAACTATACTCGCCAAATAAAAGAAACCGAACAATACATCTTTCCTTTCTGTTGCCCATGCTACCGATTCTACCCGCATGGGATGAATTCCGAAAAGGATGGCTATAAATGCCGCAGTCCATTTTTTCACACCCATGAGCAACATCATCCAAAAGACAAAAAATGTACAAGCCAAATGTAAAAGCACATTCGTAATGTGATGGACTTTAGGATTCTCTCCGAATATTTGGTTCTCAACTGCAAAACTCAGAATCGTTAAAGGATTGTATCCTCCAATTACATCTGTCAGGAAAATTTCTTTTATATTATGGATGGAAAGCGGTTCCGTAACCAATACATTATTATAAATATTCACATCATCATCCCAATTCACAAATTCATTATCCAAGGCAGATGAAAAGAAAATAAAGGTAAGCCCTAAAATTGCCAAAAGGTATTTTACATAATCTGCTGACCAAGGTTTAGGCAAACCTGTATTCTGCTTTTGCTTTTGTTGTTTCTTTTTCTTTTTACTTTTCTTCGGAGAGGAAGCCATGTCTATTCCTTTTGATTTATGCCTGAATTATTCCTTGAAATTAATAAATTATCTTGAAATCTTCTTTTGAATAGTTCCGCATTTTTAAATCACTGGAACTATTACTTCTTCATTTTAATTATAGTGACAACAAAACAAATGAAATCATGCAAAACATATATTTTACTTCAGATCATCATTTTGGTCATAAAAATATTATAAAATTTTCTGAACGTCCATTCGCTAATGTCGATGAAATGGATCAGGAAATGATAAACCGTTGGAATGAAAAAGTTCAGGAAAATGACAAGGTTTATCATTTGGGAGATGTCGGGTTATGCCCTCCAAGCCGCTTATCCGAAATACTAAACCAACTCAATGGACATATTTATCTAATCAAAGGTAATCATGAAAAATCTGCTTTGGCTTGTCGGGATAGGTTCGAGTGGGTAAAAGATTATTATGAACTTCGCATAGATGATCCCGAATTCCATAAGGGTTCACAATTGCTTGTCCTCTTCCACTATGGAATGAGGGTGTGGAACTCCAGCCATTGGGGAACCTACCATTTATATGGGCATTCACATGGATCTTTGCCAGATGTTCCTACTTCACATTCTTTTGATATTGGTGTGGATTGCCATGATTTCTATCCGCTCTCCTATGATGAAGTCAAGGCGATAATGAAAACCAAAAACTGGTCTCCTCCCTTTTCCTAATCTAATAGATTTGATGTTTTTTTGATAAAACATTCGCAAAACTTTGCTTTTGTCAAAAAAACAAAACTATATTTGTAGTGTACTAGTTTAGTAATACACTAAATCACATTGCAAATATGGTGAATTTAAAGAAAATAGGATTCAAATATAAAAAGAACAAACCCTTGTTCAATAATTTGGATTTGAATATGGAATCCGGACATATTTATGGATTCCTTGGAAAAAACGGAGCGGGCAAAACTACTCTGATGAAAATATTATCAGGTATGCTTTTCCCGCATGAAGGCGAATGCGAAGTTTTGGGCTTCACTCCCCAGAAACGAAGTGTCGAATTTCTATCAGAAGTATTTTTCATCGCAGAAGAAATATATTCTCCTCCAATGAGAATTTCCAAATACAAGGAATTCTATGCTCCCTTTTATCCTAAGTTTAATGCTTCGCAATTCGAAACTTATCTCAAAGAGTTTGAAATAGAAGCAGATAATAAATTGACGGATTTATCCTATGGGCAAAAGAAGAAAGTTATTCTGAGTTTTGGATTGGCTACGAATTGCCGATTATTAATCATGGATGAACCAACCAATGGTTTGGACATTCCATCCAAAGCACAATTCAGAAAAATATTAGCCCGCTCCATTTCTGACTATCAGACTTTTATTATTTCTACCCATCAAGTAAAAGACTTGGTCAATTTAATTGACTCCATCATCATTTTGGAAAATAGTAAAATAATTTTCCATGAAAACACGGAAAATATTTCTAAAAAAATACATTTCGGTTTTTCTCAAGGAATAAATGAACCCGAAAACGTATTTTATTCAGAACGTGTACCCGGAGGATTTTCCTTTGTCAAAAAGAATGAAGAAGAAACGGAAAGTGAAGTGGAAATAGAAACCCTATTCAATGCTGTCATCAATAACAAAACGGCGATTCAAGAATTATTTAAAAATAAATAAGCTATGGAACATAAATTAGAATTTAATTTAAAAAGGATAGGTTTATTATTAAAAAATGATTTGAATAATTATACCAAACCTTTATTGATGACACTCGGCGGTGCATATGTTTTAATCAGTTTGTTTGCACTACTCTTTTTAATAACAGGTGATGAACACTTCGTTTCCCATGAATTTCATCCAACTTTCTTTCCGTTTTTACTATTCGGATTAGGATTGTTTTTGGTAAGCGTTTCTTTCAGGGAATTAAATCGGGATTCAGACCGATTATTTTATTTAAGTTTGCCAGCTTCCCGTTTGGAGAAACATCTAACTAGGACCTTATTGACACTCATAGGCATTCCCTTATTGATTTCTATTTCTTATCTAATTTATGCTTTCATTTTTAATTTGATTGTATCTAATATGACAGGAAACGAATCATCTAGTTTTTCATTGTTCAATAGCCATTTTCCCAATGATCCGTCACCGATAATTTTAGTAACAATTTTCATGGGCATACATTCCATATTTTTCTTAGGTGCAATCACTTTTAGGAAATTGGAATTTTTCAAAACCATAATATTCGGATTTGGCATTTTATTGTTCTTGCTAGCAATAGGGTATATTTTACTCCGAATTTTAATTCCAGATTTATTTGATGGAATGAGTATGGTTTCAACTCCCCCAATAGAACCGGGGAAAGGATTTAAGGATTGGTATGCCAATAATGCAGAATGGATATTCAAAACCCTGTTCTTTCTTATTATTCCTATTACCCTTTGGCTTGTTGGATATTTTAAATTAACAGAAAAAGAGGTATAAAATGGAATTTAGAAAAAGTCATTCGATATACCTACAGATAGCGGATCATATTTGTGAAAACATTCTGTCTGGTAAGATAAAAGAAGGGGAACGTTTGGAATCTGTCAGGGAAATGGCAGCCAATGTCCAAGTGAATCCCAATACGGT
>JAHDHJ010000276.1 GCA_020631375.1 Saprospiraceae bacterium
GTTGTTTCGTATAATATCTGTTGCGTTTTACGCAACAGATATTATTTGCTTTTCCCTTTATATTTGGAATCCTTTAGGATTTTTTGCGAATCATGGTTTGACAGAAGATCCTGCAATGTTTTTTGAGGATTCATTTTCATGTACCTTTTTATGATTTGCCAGCCGATATAATTGGCAACCCTGCCCGGTGCTTCTGGAGGCATTCCTTGGGAATGCGGTCCGGGCATGACATATTTTGTATAATCCCTGCGGTTTGAGTTATATAGTAAATCCTCATTTATAAGGAAACTCCAGATTTCAAATTCATTTTCTTTTGTCCATTGGGTTTGTGTTCCTGTGTATTGGAGTTTTATAGAATCGGGACTGTGAGGCAGCATCAAGTCCATGAGATACAGTTTTTTCCCATTTCGGATGATCGCATCCAATAAATTTGTTTCCGTATGTTCTCCTATCAGTTCCCCTGATAAGGTTTCAATGGCAGAACTGACCAAATGTTCCGGAGTGAATTTGGAATATTGGTAATTCGGAAAAATGGATTTGTAAGCAGGGAAACCGCTACCCATAAAATGCTCCGTTCCTATGACGAGAATATCTTCACCATAAGTGAAGCCTTGATAAGCGAATTCTGTTATGCAAGTGTATATTTTAGGAACTTCCTTTTCAGGGAAATAATATTTGAAATAACGCATGGCTTCCTCAAATTGATTTTCATAATCTGAAAAATCATCGTACTTCGCCATACAGGTATCATAGAGCATTTTCATCTGCGGACCTCTCATTAGCCAATCCATTACAAATAATTGGGAAGAATCCCTTTGGTCTCTTTCCCTCATGATTTGAGTATAGATTTCTGAAAAATCCGGATGCTCTTCCAAAATTTCTTTTGCCTTGGCACTAATCTCACTAGAATCAATTCCGTACATTTCTTTTTCAAACCTTGTCAGATCCAAATCCACTTTGATGTGGGAGACATCGGGAATGTTTTTATCTTTGTTACAAGCTTGCCATATGAATGGAATCGTTAATATAGCAGCATATAATAAGAAATTACGTTTGATATTTGTACTTTTGACAGAATGAATCATAGGTATTTGAATTCGAAAAAATTGTACAATAATAATAAAGAAGTAATTTAAAAACACCCATTTATGAAAAAAATTGCGTTTACATTTATTTTAGCAGCCTTTACAGTATTGGCTGTCTCTGCACAGGATGATGGATTTCGTTTCGGGTTCCATGCCAGTCCTACTTTTACTTGGATGTCAAATAATAGTGATCAAGATGCTGTTGTGGGTAAGGGAGCTAATACGGCTTTCAAATTCGGAGCGATAGGGGAAGTTTATTTCAGAGAAAACTATGCGCTTAAATTTGGTCTTAATATGTCATTCGGGCAAGGCGGTAGCTTAATATTCAATACTGTGGATTCTACTGGTTTGGCTTTGTTTGTCGATTCCCAACCAGATATCCTATCTCCAACTACACCTAAGGTTAAATTCAAATATCAGTACTTGGAAATACCTTTTGCCTTAAAAATGAGGACGAATGAAATGGGGTCAATGCGATATTTTGCAGAAGTTCCGATTTTGACAATCGGTGTCAATATAGCGGCAAGGGGAGAAATAGACGGAACGGATATAGGAGATTTCAAAATAGGCAAGGACACCGGAATCTTCCAGATTTCTTGGGGACTTGGAGGTGGAGCCGAATATTCCATTAGTGAAAATACTTCTATTATGGCAGGCGTATTTTTCCAGAGTGGAATGGCTAATACCTATTTTGGTAAAACGGGAGATGCTGCAATAGACGATTCCAAAACCATTGTCAATGGCATTGATATACGAATCGGAGTGATGTTCTAATGAATAAATTCTAAAATTTTAAAAAAAGGCGACTTCAAACTTGAAGTTGCCTTTTTTTAAATTAATTCCAACTTAGTTTGTTTTTTAAACTAAGATAATGCATATTTGTATTAACCAATACAGATATGATGAATATATTAGAAATTAAAAAGATTTTGGAAAGTTGTGAATTCAATTTATTTGACATTCCTTTCAAATTCAGGGTGATGTCCAAAGGTGATGGTTTCCTAATCCAATTAAAAGGATACATCAAGGACAATGAAACAGGAATGTTTTCTTGGCAAAAGGGAGGGAAGCACTATCTTAGCAGCCATGTTGTAAAGGATGAAGTCGTGAATAAGGCATGGAAGGCATGTTTTGATTTTGTTATTCACGAGGCGAGGGAGGCATTTTATTATAAAAAACAAACGATTTACCATCCTCATTTTTTGGTGGATGAATTAGCTACCTTTGTAGCGAATTCGGAACATGCCAAAAGGGAGCAAACTCAGAACCAGCAGCAGAAAAGGATTGTTTGAACATAAAGCTTATTCAAAGCAAAAAGGAATATAATGAAAGTAGCGATTGCACAACTCAATTATCACATTGGAAATTTTGAGGGAAACCTCAACAAAATGCTGAATGCAGTATCAGAAGCAAAAACCAAAGGCGCCGATATTATCGTTTTCGGTGAATTATCCACCTGTGGATACCCGCCGAGGGATTTTCTGGAATTTGATGATTTTATCAAAAGGTGCGAAGACTCCGTTTCCCGCTTGGCTGAGGAGAGTCATGATATTGCCATCGTCGTAGGTTCGCCTACTAGGAATCCGGTGATTGAGGGAAAGGATTTGTACAATTCCGCTATTTTTCTCTATGAAGGGAAAATTAAGCAAACACAGCACAAAGCTTTGTTGCCAACCTATGATATTTTTGATGAATACCGCTATTTTGAGCCTGGGACTGAATTCAATATTGTAGAATTCAAAGGTCAGCGGATAGCCATGACGGTTTGCGAGGATATTTGGAATGTTGGGAATGAGAATCCTTTGTATGTTACTTGCCCTCTGGATGAAATGAAATCCCAGAACCCGGATTTTATTCTCAATCTTTCAGCTTCTCCATTCAGTTATGATCATGCGGAAGATAGAATCCATGTCCTCAAAGCCAATGTGGAACGCTATGGTTTGCCTATGTTTTATGTGAACCATTCGGGAGCACAAACCGAAGTGCTTTTCGATGGTGGTTCTCTGGTGATTAGCCCTGATGGGAATATTTTTGACGAACTGGTTTATTTCAAGGAAGAAATAAAAGTCTATGATTTATCCGAAGTGAAAAAAGGTGGCATCCATAGGGTGCAAGCCAAAGAAAAAATAGCATTGATACATGATGCCATTGTAACTGGAATCAAGGATTATTTTGGAAAATTAGGTTTCAAAAAAGCCATTTTGGGTTTGTCGGGAGGAATAGATTCTGCCGTGACGGCGGCATTGGCAGCGGAAGCATTGGGAGCCGAAAATGTATTGGCAGTTCTGATGCCATCGAAATATTCATCCGGACATTCTGTAAGTGATGCGGAGCAATTGGCAAAAAATTACGGAATGCCCTATAAGATCATTCCGATAAAAGGCGCGTATGATGCTTTTATGGAATCGCTTTCAGAACATTTTGAGGGCTTGCCTTTCAATGTTACCGAAGAAAATCTACAGGCGAGAAGTAGGGGAGTCATCCTTATGGGATTGTCGAATAAATTCGGACACATTCTTTTAAATACCTCCAATAAAAGTGAAATGGCAGTAGGTTATGGAACGCTTTATGGAGATATGTGCGGCGGACTTTCCGTTATCGGAGATGTATATAAAACAGACGTTTTTGCCTTGGCAAAATATATCAATAAGGGCAAGGAATTAATTCCAATCAATACGATAGTCAAACCGCCATCGGCAGAATTACGCCCGAACCAAAAGGATTCCGATTCACTACCTGATTATGATATTTTGGATGAAATCCTTTTCCAATATATAGAAAAAACACAAGGGCCGAAAGAAATCATCGCCCAAGGTTTTGATGAAGAATTAGTGAAGAGGATTTTACGCTTGGTCAATATCAATGAATTTAAAAGATACCAAACCGCACCGGTTTTAAGAGTGTCTTCCAAAGCATTCGGAATGGGAAGAAGAATGCCTATAGTGGGAAAATATTTGAGTTAGGGATTCAGTTTTTTAGGTGTGAAAAAAATCTTAGCTGCTTTAGCAGCTAAGATTTTTTGTTTTTATAAACTACGGCTATTCAATTTTTTCGCATATTCGGCTTTTGTCAAAGTAGAAAAAGCACCCAAGATATTATTGTCAGGATAGAAAAAACTATAACTGATATGATTTTCATCAATTTTTGTAAGGACTAATTTTCCACCATCATAACATTTGTTTTTTCCCTCAGTTATATGTTCTGTAAAGATAGCCCTTCTTGTATCTCCACTTTTTAAAACCCATTTTCCACTACATTCCAATGTCGGATATTTTATCAGACAGCTTTTGTTTTTCATATCTACATTCAACTCTATTTTCCATGTGGGATTTTGTGGTGAATCTATTTGTAAACCCATTCCAATCCATTTTCCTCCAAGCCAGTCCATTTCTTTTTCCAAAGAATTAACAGTTTGGAGAGAGGAACAGGAAGCGAATAATATTGCGATGAATAATATACTATAAAATATGTTTTTCATTTTCATTAAAATTTAAAGTATGATTATAAATTCTTAGCCCTTGCTAATTTTTTTCATATTCCAAAAATGTATTCACTCCTTTATTTTCATATTCTTTTTGCAATTTGTAATCCCCTGTAGATTTATATACTTCCGAAATTTTGGGCAGAGATATTAAAAGAGTAAAATAATAAAATGAAAATAAATATCATATTTTTCATGAAGATGATGATTTATTGTACTCTACCCGATGGTTTTTAAAATAACTGCCGTTTTAGGTGTTTGTTCACCTGAAACACTCCGTCCGAACAGTATTT
>JAHDHJ010000277.1 GCA_020631375.1 Saprospiraceae bacterium
TATCGTTACTCGTCGTTAAAAAGCCTCGTGATAGCTATGGCTATCCCTACGTTTTTTGCCTTGATTAACAATAAACTTCCTGCGTCAATTCTGGTAGTCTATTTATTGCCTACTCCCTTAAAAACTAAATATCTTTTTAATTTTCTCCGTTTGTCTTCGGGAAACTTCAATTTCTTCTCCTGATGTTAATTTCAATTTCAAACGACCATTGAACCAAGCAGCTCCTCCCTCTACGTATTTTAAATTAATAATCTGTTGGCGGTTCGCACGAATAAAAACAGAATCGTCCAATACATTCTCAAAATGCTGTAGTGATTTTAAAACCATTGGTTTATTATTATCAAAATAAACCTGGGTATAATTTCCTTGCCCTACTAAAAGGCGAATATCTTTTACTGTAACGAACCAACATTTTTCACCATCTTTCACAAAGACCCTACTTTCTTCATTTAATTTTTCCGATTTATTTCCATTAACGGAAATTCTATCGGAGGCTTTTGCTATTGCCTTGCCCAAACGTTCTGAAGAAATAGGTTTCAATAAATAATCAATGGTATTGAATTCAAATGATTTTATGGCATATTCATTAAATGCAGTTGTAAAAATAACATGGGGAACCGTTTCTAATTCTTGCAATAATTCAAAGCCATCTTTCCCCGGCATATGAATATCCAAAAACAAGATATCAGGATTTTCTTTTTCTATCAAGGCTTTTCCTTCTTCTGCATTTTCCGCTTCTCCTACAAGTTCTATTTCGGGAAAATCTTTTAACAATTCTTTTAATTCCAATCTTGCCAACCTTGAGTCCTCTATTATTATCGCTCGCATTTATTTTATTATTTTAATTTCAACAATAACAAAAGGCGCTTCTTCCTTCATTTTCATAGAGGCTTTATTTCCGTAAATCAAATCCAACCGTTCCTTGATGTTTTTCTGACCGATACCTAATGTCCCTTCTAATTTATTCTTACGCAAAAGCGAACCTGTATTTTTGACTTGGATGAATAATTCATTTTTATTCCTAGAGATATTTACGAATACTTCTCCTCCATTTATTTCTTGGGAAATACCGTGTTTTATTGAGTTTTCTACTAGCAATTGTAAAATCATCGGAGGAATTAATTCATCTTCCAATCCTTGTTCCACATTAATTTCATAATCTAATTTTTCTTCGTATTGTATTTTGATTAAATCAAAATATTTCCCTAGCACTTCTAATTCTTCTTCAAGCAATACTTCCTTTTTTTCAGAATGTTGCAAGGAATAACTAAATAACTCCGAAAAATTCGTCAACATAATTCTTGCCTGTTCCACATCCTCCAACATCAAGGCTTTAATATTATTCAAGGTATTAAACATGAAGTGCGGATTAATTTGTGATTTTAATGTACCGAGTTGTGCTTTCTGAACTTCTGCTTCTAATTGCAATCTTTTTATTTTATCAAAATGATACCTACGAATAAATTGATAAGAAAAATAAATCAAAGTCCAAATCACAACAATCATTCCCAATGATATTGAACTCGCAAAAAAGGCAATCGGAGTGATTGTTTTTTCTTCTGAAATAAACGATGTAATTAAAAACACTAAGGCTGTCCATAACAATGTCGTAAAAACAACCCCAACAAAAGAAATTATAATCAGTTTTAACGGCAGCCAATCCTGCCAATTATTTTTCTTTAATAAATAACGAAAAAGAGACGTAAAAAATAAACCTCCAATAAAAATAGCTAGTGCATTAATAATCGTATTCTTATAATCGACACCAGCTAAATCCTGAATTGTAAAATTAAACAATGCCATGCAGCCCCAACCTATAAATTGGCATAAATAAAAATACTTACTATTTGATTTTTGTTCTGTCATGGCATTGCATATTGAGATTTAATAAAATAGTATTCCTATAAATTATTAATCCATGTAGAAATAATTTCCAATGCTTTCGGACTCATTGTTTCTTCTATCGTTTTATATTCGGAAACACTTCCTGTTTTTGCACTTTGTAACATATGGTTCATTCCTTCCAAAGGAATTATTTTATAATTTTTATTCTTCCCTTTTTTCAATGCTTTCTTTATTCCTTCCAAGTTCTCATTCGCACTTACCTGCACATCTAATGTTCCATTCAATGCTAGAACCGGACATTTTATTGCCTTTAAATTTTCAAACGGATTATATGAGATAAAATATCTGAACCACGGACTGGACGCTACGGCCAATTGTGATTTCACCATATTCTCTTTGGACTGTCCTCCCATTTCGGTTTCAGAAAAATTCTCCATTCCTTTTTCAAGCAATTCTTTAAGTTCGGATTTGAATTTTCCATCTTCCAAGTTCGAGTTATTTTTAATATAAGTATAAAGCGATTTATTCAACTCATATGTCTTTTCCAAAACTTCAGAAGATTCTCCCGACAAAATACCCAAATCTTTTGTTTGTTTCAACATTAATTCATCTGTCGCAATACCCGGTGCTGCCAACAAAATCACAAAATCCACTGCCTTGTTTTTTGCGGCGACCATTGGAGCAATCATTCCTCCCTCGCTATGTCCCGCTAATCCCAAAGACAAATTCTTTAAATCTTTTCTTGATTTAATATAGTCAATTACCGCATTTACATCCGTCGCAAAATCTGCAGAAGTCGCCGAAGAAAAATCACCGGTAGATTCTCCTACACCTCTATCATCATATCTCAAAACCGCTATTCCCTCACGAGTCAAATGGTCTGAAAGCACTAAAAAAGGACGATGGTTAAACGCCACAATTTCCTCATCCCTATTTTGTGGTCCGGAACCGGAAATCAGAATCACAATCTTTTTTGCAAGACCTCCTTTTGGCATCGTCAATGTTCCTGCCAAATTCAAATCCGCAGTTTTATTCTTAATGACAACTTCTTCTACATTGTAAGGATAATCCTTGGGATCTTGTGGTCTCAATTCCACTTTCTTCTCGACTTTTTTTCTTTGCAAATCCAAAGGAATCGCCATGCCTCCTTGGCTGAATGTTCCTTTTATTGATGTTCCATTAAACTCACCTTTATAACTTAATTTCATTGCAGGCATTTCCACTTCCAATATCTTTCCATCGAATGTTGTCTTTTCCGTAGGCAAACCATTAGCTCCTTGGTCTGGGCTGTCCATCGTTGTTGTATAATCGCCATCCTCACCACTTACATGGAATATGATCCTCAACTGCATTCCTTGCACTTCCAATACGCCGTTCCAATCTCCTGTAATATCTTGTGCAAATACAACAAGACTGAACATCATACTAATTATTGTTATTATCAAACTTTTCATTTCAATAGGATTTTAAATTGTTATTATAATTTAATTACAATCCAAATTTATGGCTGTTCATCCTTGCAAAATAGTGAATTGTGACAAACGGTAAGATAAAGTGATGAGTGGTAAATTGATTTGGAACCACACCTATTCATCCAATGAACTTCCATCATCCGAAAGTTTAATCCTAGAATAAAAAACAATTAGAACCAAGCCAGACAATACCAAAAACACGCCCATAATTCCCATTGTGTGTATAATATTATTTTTTTCGTGGAAAAAAGGAATAGTAAATAAAGTCACAAAGAAAACTCTGAACAATATGTTCGTAACAAAAAAAATGCTTCCTGCCCTACCATAATATTGATTAGGAATTTTTCTGAAAAGATAGGTTATCCTTTGGATTCTAGTTCCTGCATTCGTCAAGCCTAAGATAATCATCATGGCATAAAACAAGAATATGCTCTGGCTGAAATTCAAAACAAAAAACAAGGCTGCCGTCAAGAAAGTCATAATAATAGTGGACATGCTAATCGAAATGTATTTTTCATTGAAAATATAATGGATCGCTAGACCTGCCAATATTGCACCTAAACTATAGCACATTTCGGAGGAGGCATAAACATCTCCTCCGCCCAACAAATGTTTTTCCACATAAATCGGATTCGTATAAAACACGACTACCAATACAGCAACAAAAATAGAATAAGACGCTACGCCAAAAATCAGAACAGGTTTATTAGCCACTAAGAAATCATAACCAACTTTCAGGCGTTCCAATACTGCTCCTGATTCTTTTTCCCTAGGGATTAATGCCCGATAGCGAATCAGATAAATAATGAAAAAACTTAAAAAATATGTAAAAGCATCCACTAAGAATATCTTATGGATTCCCCAAGGAGCGATTTCCCTACCAACCTCGAATGGAAAACCAAAAAAAGAAAATGCTCCGTCTCTCGTCCCCTCTAATAACAATGCCGCTCCTGCTCCTGCCAGAACACTGGCTACCTGTCCTTGAATTTCAAGGTATGATGTAATTTTTCCATAATATTTTTTCTCTGTAATCTCTTGGGCGAAAGCATACAAATTAGGATAATGGAGATTGTAATTCATAAAGGTAGTCAAGTACACAAATCCGACCAATTCCCAAGGAACAGCCCCTTTCTGAAAACCATAAATGGCAACGGAAAACAAAATGCAACCCATCACCAAATTCAATATCAAGAAGATTTTCTTCCTATCATATTTATCCACCAATGTACCCGAAAAAGGTCCCCATAAAAGAGAAACAACCGTTATCGCCGCATATAAGTAACCAAAAAGGGAAGTGTCTCCTGATTTTGTAAAATACCAAGGAATCGCAATCATACTGATTCCCTGTGCAACCCCCGAAATGGAATTGGCAAGAAAAAGCAAGAGTATCGCTCTTCTATTTTCCCAGCCATTTTCCTCTTTTAAATCATCCGACATCAAAAAGATCCTTTTCTCTAAATAGCATGATTAATTTTTACTCTACCCGATGGTTTTTCTTTTCAAGAACCCAACTCGCCTTTCAAGG
>JAHDHJ010000024.1 GCA_020631375.1 Saprospiraceae bacterium
CCGCATGTATTAGTTCGTCGCTCAATTTGAACACAATATATACACTTTTGTCTAATCTTGCCCACTTTTTCCCACTTTGTGGATAAAAAAATCGTCCTTAAGAATGTTAAAATACGTTTTGTTTTAAAACTTTAATGTGAAGCTAATAAGAAGTTCCAAGAAATGCAATTTAATTAAACTTTTTGTTTTTTAATTGGTAAAAGATGAATATCTCTGGTCTTCAGATTCCCACTTTGCTGTTTTTTGTACAGAAAACAGCCCTTCCTTTTACACAAGGAAGGGCTGTTTTCAATATTATTGATTTATAACTGAAATTCTTATGCGCTCACAACTACTTTAGGAGCGGCGGAAAGAATTTCTTTATTCGCTTGTGATTCGAATTGCTTGAAATTATTATTGAATTTGCGAGCCAAATCATTTGCTTTTGCATCATAAGCGGTAGCGTCATTCCAAGTATCACGAGGATTCAGGACAGAATCAGGAACCTCTGGGCAAGTTGTTGGAATAAGTACTCCAAAGACCGGATGCTCAATAAATTTCACATTATCAAGTTGGCCATTTAAAGCTGCAGTAATCATGGCTCTGGTGTACCTGAGTTTCATTCGACTACCTACGCCATATTCACCTCCGGTCCAACCTGTATTGACTAGCCATACATTTGTATTGTACATTGTCATTTTTTCTCCGAGCATTTCTGCATACTTTGTTGGGTGGAGAGGTAAGAAAGGAGCACCGAAGCAAGCGGAAAAAGCAGTTTTGGGTTCTTTAATTCCCACTTCTGTACCGGCAACTTTCGCAGTATAACCAGAAATGAAATGATACATGGCTTGTTCCTTCGTCAATTTTGAGATTGGAGGTAATACTCCAAAAGCATCACAGGTTAGGAAGAATATATTTTTAGGAATTCCTGCCTTGGAAATGGGCAAAGCGTTATCAATGTGGTGGATGGGATATGAAACTCTGGTGTTTTGAGTAATGTCGGTATTTTCGAAATCCACTTCTCTGGTCCCATCCTTAAAGATTGTATTTTCAAGGATGGCTCCGTGTTTGATGGCGTTCCAAATTTGAGGTTCTTTCTCTGCGGAAAGATCTATGGCTTTTGCATAGCAACCCCCTTCAAAATTAAAGACTCCTTCATCCGACCAACCATGCTCATCATCACCGATAAGTGGGCGGTTGGGATCGGCAGAAAGTGTGGTTTTTCCTGTTCCGGACAATCCAAAGAAAACGGCAGTGTCGCCTTCTTCGCCTACATTGGACGAGCAATGCATACTCAGAACGTTTCTTTCTGTTGGTAATATGAAATTCAGAACAGAGAAGATTCCTTTTTTGATTTCTCCGGTGTATCCTGTACCACCTATAATAATGGTCTTTTTGGTGAAGTTAATGATGGCGAAGTTTTCTTGTCTTGTACCATCAATTTCAGGATTTGCCATGAAACCAGGGGCACATAGAATGTTCCAATCCGGTTGTGCTTTGGACAATTCGTCTTTAGAAGGTCTTAAGAACATGTTGTGTAAAAACTGACTGCTCCAAGGGTATTCTGCCACAAGCCTGACATTCAATCTGTAATTTTCATCAGCACAGGCATAGCCATCTTTGATGTATAGATCTTTTCCTTTGAAGTAATTCGTAATCTTATTATATAGGATATCGAATTTTTTGGCTTCGAAGGAGAAATTGATGTCACCCCAATCTACTTTCTCAGCAGTAATATCATCTTTAACAATGAATCTATCCATTGGAGAACGCCCAGTAAACTTTCCGGTATTGATTTTCAATGCTCCTGAATCAGCTAAAACACCCATTCCTTTTTTTATGGAATGTTCAACTAATTCTTCTGGTGTCAAGTTCCAGTATTGATGTTTCTCATCATTGATCCCGAGTTGGGTTAGGGAAAAGTTGGGATTTTTGATGCCTGTAACATTATCCATGGTATGTAATGCTTTTTAGTATAGATGAATTATTATTAAACAGTCCCAAGCATAGGACGGTTCATCAAAATAGAGTACAAAGGTAACCAACTTTATGGAAGGGAAGTCAATATTTAGGCAAGAATATGGATTAATAGATGGTTAATTTGGGATTGCCATTCTTATAGGATTCTTTAAAATACGAATGAAAATGAGGGCATTATCTCTATAATAATGCCCTCATGGATAATGATAAAATTAAAATGTTTTATCTAACAATAGAGAATTTAGAGACGCCTATATTTTGGTGAGAGTCGATGATCTTAATGAAATAAGTGCCACTTTTTAAATGGGTTAACTCTATTGTATAATTTGAATTAATATTAGCCTCCTGTGCTGTCAAAACCTTTCCGAGGATGTCTATAATCTGGATTTTTGCATTTTGCAATTCCCCTTCTAGGTAAAGGTTGGATTGTATTGGATTGGGAAAAATCTTAATTCCAAAAACTTGGTTCAGATCTTGAGTTGGAGTTGTTGCATCCATTCCGTCACAATCTTCATCAATATCATTATCTGGAATTTCGGTTGCTCCAGGATAAATGGTATTGTTATTATCATCACAATCCGTATCATCGGTTACGTAGCCATCAGGCACAATAGCCGAGCAATCTTCTACCATGCTGTTGGGGTCACCAAAACCATCGTTGTCCGAATCGGCGTAGTATGAGTTTAGAGTCAGCCCTTCGTCAATGTTCCCATCACAATTTTCATCCATGCCATTACATGCTTCCTCCATTCCCGGATTTATATTTGGATTATTATCATCACAATCCACATCATTGGCGTAACCATCCATATCCATATCAATTTGATCCATATCATCGCAATCTTCATCAATACCATTATTGGGAATATCTTGTATTCCCGGATTTATATTTGGATTGTTGTCATTACAATCCGTATTGTCTGCGACATATCCCGTAGGAAGGTTGCCACAAATGGTAAGAGGGGTTGTATCGCTACCGTATCCATCCATGTCGTTATCGGGATAATAAGTTGTATAAGATGAGACTGTAACGGTTAAAAAAGAAGAATTAGTAGCTGGAGAAACAGCTGCTCCTTGCATTGCTGAAACTGTATATGAAATGGTGTGGGTGCCAGCAGGTACAGTACTTGGGGAAAATTGATTTCCTGAAACACCTGGGCCATAAAAGGTGCCCCCGGATAAACCCGTAGGAGTTAAAGTTACTGGAGCATCGTCATTACAATAATTAGAGACTAACCCAGTAAAACTAGCATCAGGGAGTATAGTAAGTTCAAATCCATATTTCATTTCGACAGAAGGGAATGGTATTGGAGTTCCCTGGCATGTTCCTGGTGGACCAGTGTATAGTAATACGTCTGTCAGATGAAACATAATAGGGTTAAAGACCCCTGCGTGTGTAGGTGTGCCTGTAAAATTGATGCATCCTAAGACATTACCCCCGGAAGGAGAGGTATAAGATGGCTGGTCTGTAGATCCCTCCATACCATTCGGAAGACCGGTAAATAAAAAATTGTAAGCGTTAGGATGTCGTACACCAAAATCGGTTCCCTGCTCAATAATATTGGAATCGAAGCATACGTCTGAAACAACAAATGTCTCAAAATCTGAATAGGAGGAATTGATAAAACCATTTACCAATACTGTGTCGCAAGATCCGCCAAAGGGAGGGAGGTTGGCTGAGCAATCCGTAGGATTACATTGCGAAAAAGAAGGAATGGCTTTGCTTAATAATATTAGAATGGGAATTGTACAAAAAAAGGATTTTTGCATGGTGTATTGAATTTTAGGTTATGTTTTTAAAATTACATTTTGATAAACAGGTTAAAAATCCGAAGTGAAATGGAAACCTACATCTGGGTAATTTTCTTGCATGGTTTTTAATTGCCAAGCAGATTCAGCAAGGAAAACGAGTTGTCCATCTTTGTCTTTGGCGATATCTCTTTTTCTTCTTTGCAGGAATTCTTTGAATTGTTCATTGTTGTCACTTGTTAGCCAGCAGGCTTTGTGAAGATGAAGAGGTTCATAAGAACATTTGGCTCCATATTCATGCTGTAAGCGATATTGGATGACATCAAATTGTAAGGCTCCTACTGTTCCTATAATCCGTGTACCACCAAATTCTTTGGTAAACATTTGTGCTACACCTTCGTCCATGAGTTGGAGCAATCCTTTCGCTAGTTGTTTGGATTTCATGGGGTCATCATTATGAACAATCCTGAATTGCTCCGGAGAAAAACTGGGAATGCCTTTGAAATGCAATTTTTCTCCTTCGGTCAAAGCATCACCTATTTTGAAATTTCCAGAATCATACAAACCTACAATATCCCCAGGGTAGGCATTTTCTATAATCTCCTTTTTGGATGCCATAAATGTAGTGGGATTCGAAAACTTCATTTTCTTTTCATTCCGGACATGCAGGTAATTGGTGTTTCTTTTGAATTCACCAGAACAAATTCTCAAAAAGGCAATCCTATCCCTGTGTTTGGGATCCATGTTGGCATGGATTTTAAAAACGAAACCGGAAAATTTATTTTCGCTGGGGTCAATCAATCTTTCCTCTGTTTCGCGGGGGCGGGGCATCGGAGCAATATCAACAAAACAATCCAGAAGTTCTTTTACACCAAAATTATTGATGGCCGAACCAAAGAAAACCGGGTTCAGTTCTCCTTCCGCATAGGCTTCCTGATCAAATTCAGGATAAACCTCATTGACCATATTAATTTCTTCCCTCAATTCTTCTGCCGCTCTTTCTCCAATATGATTTTCAAGTTCGGGATCATGGAGATCCGTGAATTCAATTGTTTCTTCTTGCTTTTCATGAGGATTGAAAAGAACCAGCTTCTTTTCATATAAATTATAAACCCCTTGAAATCTTTGTCCCATCCCGATAGGCCAACTCATCGGACAGGCGGTAAGGTTTATTTTTTGTTCCACTTCATCTAGAAGATCAAAAGCGTCTTTTCCTTCCCTGTCCAATTTGTTGATGAAAACAATCATTGGTGTTTTCCGCATCTTACAAACTTCTACCAATTTTTCAGTTTGTGGCTCGACGCCTTTGGCGACATCAATGACGACGATGGCACTATCCACTGCCGTTAGGGTTCGGTAGGTGTCTTCTTGGAAATCTTTGTGGCCCGGTGTGTCGAGGATGTTGATTTGCTTGTCTCTATATTGAAAACCCATTACGGAAGTGGCAACAGAGATACCTCTTTGTCGTTCGATATCCATAAAATCGGAGGTAGCCGATTTTTTTATTTTATTCGATTTGACAGCTCCTGCTACTTGGATAGCTCCTCCAAAAAGTAGTAGTTTTTCGGTGAGTGTCGTTTTTCCCGCATCCGGATGGCTGACAATACCGAATGTTCTACGTTTGTTGATTTCTTCTACAAGCCCCATTTCCTTTGTTTGCTTAATTTGCTACAAAGGTATATGTTTCTCTTAATTTGCATAAAAGAGAAGGGATAAAAAGAAAAGTCTTAGAAACTGTTCTGCTAAGGGAATTTGCTTCGGTAAGTATTGACGGCACTTTTCCCCAATTCCATCATCTTGCTGGGATAAGCCGCACTACCATGACTAACGAGAATAGTTCCCTTGTGATCCAGATATACTAATGTTGGATAATTGGATACATTATAGATAGCTGCTAGGTTCTGCCCATTTCCCTTTTCGCAATCCACTTTGTAACTGATGAAATTCTCATTGTAATATTGGGCGAGTGCCGAATCGGTGAAAACATCCCGATCCATCATTTTACAAGGAGTACACCAAGTGGTATAGAAATCAACGAAGACGGGTTTTTTTTCTTTTTCTGCTCTATCTAAGATGTCAGAGAGTGTTTTCGATTTCACAAAATGAAAGTTAGCCCTACTTGTGGGAGCCGGAGGTACATAAGTTTCTCCTCCTTTCTTAGAAGATTTGCAACCGCTTGCCAAAAGTGAAAGGCAGAATATATATAGTATGATTCTCTTCAATGGATAATTTTTTAAGACTAAGTACTAGGACAAATTAAATCACTTATTAAATGAATATTCTTTTTGTCCTAGTATTTATAACGGATATTTTTTTGAGATTGACATATTAAGTGTTGCAAATTTGTAACCAAAATTACATAGAGGGTGATTAGAGTTGTAAAAAATGAACGATAATCTCTTTGCTACCTATTTTTATAACTATTATTATTGAATAAGCATGTCTATCATTCCAAATCATTCATAAATTGGAGAGATATGTATTTGATTTTAAAACTAAGGAATGAGTCAAAAGTAATGATAAGGAAATAACACAGTAATTTTAGGACTGAATGAGACCGAAAAACGGAGCTTCCGTAACGAAATGCAGGGCTAAAAGAACGAGTTATAGCTTGTTGATTATTTTGGGTCATGACTTAAAATGTCGAAAAATGAAGAAATATTTACTTTTTGCAATGCTAGGGTTAACAGCTTTCTTGTTTATGAGCAGTAGCGGAGGTCGTGCTGCAACACAAAATATGGGTAATACAGGAGCCCCGGGAGAAAGCTCTACTTGTGCGAATCAATATTGCCATGGTAATACAGATATTCAAGTCATGCCAGTCATTGAACTGTTCGATTTGAATGGAAATGCGATTTCAGGGAACCTAAGTCCCCAAGAGACTTATTCTGTGAAGGTGACGGTCAATCATGTGGGGGGCAATACACCTTCAGGGTATGGTTTTCAAATGGTTGTTTTGGATGATGATACAGAAACAAGTATCAATACATTTGCCAATCCTAGTGAAAATGCCCAGGTGGCTACCATAAATTCAGGACGCCAATATGCAGAACATGATGGTGTATCTTCTATCAATGAATTTACCGTAGAATGGACGGCTCCTTCTTCTGGTACGAGTGTTACCTTCTATGCTGCCGGAAATGGGGTAAATGCCAATGGTAATTCACAAGGAGATGGAGCGAATAATACATCACTCCAATTCGATTTGGATGCGACATCACCCATAAAAGAATTTTCCAACGAATGGGATGTTCGTATTTATCCCAACCCTGTAAAGGATCAAATGCATATCAGCATGGGAGCGTCTTATATTGGTATGTACCAATTATCTATTCTTAATGTGGTGGGTCAAGAAATGATAGCCTTGGAAATGGAACTACAATCCGAAAGGAATTTCTTGAATGTTGAACATCTACCCAAGGGATATTACTCCCTTGTTTTGTTGAACAAAGGAAAGAAAGTATCCATACCTTTTATAAAGGAGTAACTGCTGTGTTAGAAAGAAGGGAGACATTAATTTCCCTTCTTTTTTATTATCTTCGTATATGTTCAAGAAAGCACTGGGAATACTATTAGGGATTTTATTGCTTGTTTTTATTATAGTAGGGGTATTCATAGGCCTGAATTACCACCCCGATATGGATTTGGCCGAGTTGAAAGAAAAATACAGCTTGGACAGTTCCCGTTTCATGGTGATAAAGGACATGCCGGTACATTATAGCCTTGAAGGGAAGGGTGAAAAATATCTACTCTTAATACATGGTACAGGAAGTTCGCTCCATACTTGGAATGCTTGGGTCGAAGAAATGAAGGAGGATTATAGAATCATCCGATTAGACTTGCCGGGATTTGGATTGACCGGACCGAACCCTAAAAAACGTTATGACCGTATATTCTATTCCATTTTTTTAGAAACTTTCGTTGATAAGTTAGGTTTGGATAAATTCCATTTGGCAGGCAACTCTTTTGGAGGATACATCGCTTGGAATTATGCTTTGAACCACCCCAACAAAATAGATAGGATGATTTTACTCAATTCAAGTGGTTATCCCATCGAAAATAAGACCACTCCCTTGGGGTTCCGTCTGGCGAAAGATGAAACAATAGGTCCTTGGTTACAAAATATCACTCCTCGTTCTTTGGTCAAGAAAACGGTTTGTGCTGCCTACGAAGATGATGCCTTAGCTACCGAAAGTACTGTGGATCGATATTTCGAATTTTTACTCCGAGAAGGGAATCGGGAAGCATTTACTTTGA
Source organism: Saprospiraceae bacterium (assembly GCA_020631375.1). Classification (GTDB taxonomy): domain Bacteria; phylum Bacteroidota; class Bacteroidia; order Chitinophagales; family Saprospiraceae; genus JAHDCE01. The sequence goes on from JAHDHJ010000024.1 coordinate 7,966, forward strand.
AAATGCAACACATCAAACATGATAATTCAGAAAAAATAAAACACATCCAACCACCGACTTTGATTATGTGGGGCGATAAGGATGAGGTCGTGCCTCCCAAACATGCGTATCGATTCCATAAGGACATCAAGCACTCAGAATTCATCATGTATGAAAACATCGGTCATTTGCCGATGGAGGAAATTCCAGAACGTTCCGCCAAAGATGCCCTTGAGTTTTTGAATACGAGTGTAGCCTTGTCCAATTAGAAAATCCGAGCTAATTTTTTCAATAATTTCATCATCTTCAAATTAAAAGATGGATTGACATGGAAGTATCTTCCATTGATGCTGATCCAATCATTTTCTTTCTTTACTTCTTGGAGGTTCTCGAAATGGACGCCGTATGCCTTGTTGAAATGAGCTTTCCAATACAAGCCCCGCTCGGTAATGGCAAAACCTTCTTTACAAGAACCGAAAACGGTTTGGTCGCATAATATATATACTCGTTCCTTTTTGTCTGCAAAAAGAAAAGACTGAACAGCATTCTTGATTTTACTTTCGGGAACAGAAATGAAATCCAAGTAGAATTTTTCATTAGGTTCTTTATCCAAATCCAAATAATCGAAAATCATTTCACTCAGCTCGATATTGTTTTTATTGGTGTTTTCATATTTGAGGATGACTTCAGGTATCGGATGTTGATTCAGATGCTTGCAATCCATAATGATGAAATGATCCAACATGCTTTCGAAATTGCGATCCAACAAGGCATCGATCTCTGGTAAAATAGTATCATCTTGTTTGCAATGGATGGTATAGGCTTCTTCTGCTAATTGGTCGGCTTTTAATTTGAATTTCTGATCAAAATTGGAATCATAGAAAGCAGAAACATAATCCGAATATCGTTTGGGGTTATGTTCTTCGTGTATCCTTTTCTTCAAACTCGCAAAAAAATGTCCTCCGATTTGTTCGGACAAACTGGAAACCTCATCGAACTTCATCGGATACTTGACGGTGTAATCCTGAGGAGTGAAATCATGATTGGCGGATAAGGCACAGCCACATTGTCCACAAAATTTGGCGCCACCATGATTAACAGTGGTACAACTGGGGCAAGTAATGGGTTTTCCGATCACTTTTTCGCCACAAGAATGGCAGAAACGGGCGCCCTGTAAGAGCTTGGATTGGCATTTTGAACATCTCATAGCGAAACAAAGTACGATTTTTTACGAAAATAGAGTTATATCATTGTAATTGCAAGAATAATTAATCTAAGTTGCGGATGAATCCTTAACGTCCATAGTTAGATAGCAAATAGTCTATAAAACTCTTTAAGTTTAGTTATCCTATAGCCTATCTATCTATTATTAACTTAAAAATATTTACTATGAAGGTTCATTTCTATTTTGGGATTTTGATGTGTATTTTTTTTATGGCTTGTACTCCAACGGAAAAAGAAATTTCTCATGATGCTGCCATTCCCGATGCTGAAGCACTTGAAGGAGAAGCCTTATCTTCGAAGGATAGGGAAAAATTGAGCAAGGCAAAAGGCAAGGAAGTCTTCATTATTAATTTGAATGATTTAGAGCAAAAACTAAAAACACAAGCCCCTGGAAAATTCTTATGCTATTTTTGGGAGTTAAGTGAAGAGTCACCCGAAGATCCTTTTGCCGGAGTCATGGAATTGTCGAAAGAGTTGGCTCCTGAACAAATGAAAATATTATTAATTAATGTAGATGCTTCCAATAAGAAAAATGAGGTGAATACATTCATAAGGGCATCGGGCATCGCTGCCGATGTTTTCCAATTGGAAATCCACCACGGAGAAATGGATCTCTTCATGCAACAAGATATTCCTAAAGATAGACCCGCCTATTTCATTTACCAAGCAGAAGAAAAAACGGGTGTTTGGTATGAACAGAAGATGAGTGGAGATGAGTTGAAGGTTCTTATACAACCCTTCATCATGTAAGGCATCATTCTACAAATGTCCTTATTAAGACAACTTTAAGAATAAGTTTTTCATTATCTTGCAACCAAATTGTAAACAAGGGCGTTTCCTTAATACAAATAGCGTTTTATCACTTTTAAAAATATTAAATACAATTAATCATGGCTTTTGAATTCACAAACGATAATTTCCAAGCAACTGCAATGGATTCTGATAAATTGGTATTGGTTGACTTCTGGGCAGAATGGTGTGGTCCTTGCCGTCAAATTAGCCCAATCATTGAAGAGTTGGCGAATGAATACGAGGGAGATGTAGTTATAGGGAAAGTCAATATTGATAATAATGCTGAGGTTTCTGCTCAATTCAGAGTTCGTTCCATTCCCACGGTTCTTTTATTGAAGAATGGAGAAATCGTAGAGAAAATAGTAGGAGCAAGATCTAAAGCAGATTATGTGGCAGCTATCGAGAAGCACCAAGTCGCTTCTTAAGATGAGTTGAAAATTCGTTTAGCAAAATACCTTGTTCCAATAGGGGCAAGGTATTTTTTATAAGGAATAATTCCATCACTTGATATTTGATTCAATAATGGTGATATTGCCCATCTAATATCCAAAACATGAGTTTACTCGACGAACAATCCGTAAGGAACCTCGGAAATTTAGAACTACTAGCCAAGCAAGTAGTTGAAGGTTTCATTATCGGATTACACAAAAGCCCCTTTCATGGTTTTTCCGTAGAATTTGCAGAACATAGATTATATAATCCGGGTGAGTCAACCAAAAATATAGATTGGAAAGTCTATGCCCGAACCGACAAGATGTTCATCAAACGGTTTGAAGAAGAAACCAACCTGAGGTGCCAAATCGTAATTGATGCTTCTTCTTCGATGTATTTTCCAGAAGTAACGAAGAAAAGTAAAAATCACATCAATAAATTAAGGTATTCGGCTTTATCGGCTGCTGCCTTGATGAATTTGTTGCAAAAACAAAGGGATGCTTTTGGTTTGAGTATTTTTGATGAAAAAGTACATCAGCATACGAGGTGTAAATCAAGTACTACCCATTACCGTTTGTTATTGACCCACTTGGATAAATTGATTGATAATCCGGAAAGGGATCGAAAAACCCATGCAGCGGCAGCCCTCCATGAAATTGCAGATAAGACCCATCGACGATCCTTGGTCGTTATCTTTAGCGATATGTTTGAGCATGTAGGCGAAAATGATGAATTGTTCGCGGCTCTTCAACACCTCAAACACAATAAACATGAAGTGGTTCTTTTTCATGTGACGGATAAAAAACACGAACAGGAATTCGAATTCGAAAACCGCCCTTATATGTTCATTGATATGGAAACGGGAGAAAAGGTTCGTCTGCAATCCAATCAAGTAAAAGATTATTATGTAGAACGGATGGGCAAATATATTGATGATTTAAGAATGAAATGCCTACAATATAGAATCGATTTTGTAGAAGCGGATATTAATAAAGGTTTCAAACCAGTACTACAAGCCTATTTGGTGAAGCGTTCTAAAATGACCCGCTAAAATATTTAATTTCATCGGATGAATCAGCCCCTTTATCGATTTTTGATAAAGGGGCTGATTAATTTTAATCCTTTCTGTAACCTTTGTTTTGTTTTGCTCGTCGTAGCAGTAGAAACAACAATTTATACAATTTTAATACATCGATACAATGAAAAATCTATTGCTAACGCTAGTGATGGGGATGGTATTTCTTTGCCCATTAAAATCTCAAAATAAAATAACGGGAAATATTTTGGATGAAGAAAATAACCCGGTTTCTTTTGCCAATGTTATTTTAAATCAAATGTCTGATTCTATGATGGTGAAAGTAGAATCTACAGACGAAAATGGTGATTTTATTTTACAAGGAATTTCATCAGGAACTTATCAAATTCAAATTTCTTATGTTGGATTAAAAGAGTTTCTATCTGAACCCATTTCCATACAAGGAGAAAATATTGAAATGGGAATTATCCGAATGGAAAATTTATCTAATGAATTGGCTGAAGTGACTGTAACGGCAACTCGTCCTGTTTTGGAAATCAAACCGAATAAATTAGTATTTAATGTGGAAGGAAGTGTCAATGCATCTGGGAATTCCGCATTGGAATTATTAAGGAAGGCACCCGGGGTTATGATCGATAACAATGATAATATTTCTTTGTCGGGAAAAAATGGGGTAACGATTTATTTAAATGGGAAGCCCTCTTTTTTAAGCGGAGAAGATTTGGCGGCGTATTTGAAAAGTATTCGAAGTGAAGATATTGATAAAATTGAAATCATTAAAAATCCTTCTTCTAAATATGATGCAGAAGGAAATGCGGGGATTATAAATGTCGTCATGAAAAAAGATAAAAAATTAGGAGGGAATGGACGAATTAATTTAGGGTACAACCAAGGGCAGCGTTCTAGTATAAATGGTGGAATGAGTGGGAATTATAAAAATAAAAAAATAAATGTATTTACTCGTCTTTCTGGAGGAGAATATAATGGTTTTAATCAATTCGATTTATACCGAATTCAGGAAGGAATGATTTTCGACCAAAAAAGTTTTCGGGAATTTAAAAATGATTATTTATCCTATAAGTTAGGGATGGATGTTTTTCTGAATGATAAAAATACTTTAGGCATATTGTGGGATGGTGGGTATAATGTTTCTGCTAACAGCGCTATGAGTAAAACATATATTGCTGAAAATGAAACACCAGAAGATTTGAATAGCGTGTTGGTAGCAGAAACAGGAAGTGAAACTACATCGAATCGAATGAATTTGAATGTGAATTTTCAATCTAAATTAAATGAAAATAAAAATTTAAATGTCGATGCTGATTTTGGGAAATACAAATCCTCGACGTTCGATGACCAACCGAATTATTATATGGATGCGAATGAAATGAATATCCTTTCTGAAAATATTCTAAAAAATTATTCGGATACTGATATTTCTATAGGGACATTTAAAATAGATTATGATCAAAAAGTATGGGGCGGAGAATTAGGAGTCGGTTTAAAAACTAGTGTTGTATTGACGGATAATTTGTTCGAAGTATTTAATGTAGTGGATCAAGTAGATGTATTTAATGATGATAGAAGTCGGGCGTTTCAATATTTAGAAAATGTAAATGCCGTATATCTGACTTATGGAAAACAATGGGATAAAATAGGTGTTCAGCTAGGGGCTAGGGTAGAGCAAACGTATTCTGAAGGGAAACTAGAAAGCCAAGTTGAAGTGGAAAATGATAAAGTAACAAGGAGCTATGTTGATTTTTTCCCTTCAATGGGATTAACGTATAACATGAATGAGAACAATCAATTTCAATTGAATTATTCTAGGAGATTACAGCGTCCGGATTATGAAAACTTGAATCCTTTCGAATCCATGTTGGATGAGTTGACCTTCGAAAGAGGAAATCCATTTTTAAATCCAGAATATTCGAATTCTGTTTCATTAAATCATACCTTTAAACAAAGATTTAATACCTCATTTACCTATTCTCATACCAAAGATATGATGGCAGAAATTATTGTTGCCGAAGAAAATAAAATATTTAATTCTTGGTTAAACCTTGCCCAACAAAATAGCTTTAATTTAACGGTAAGTGCACCCATGCCCATCACAAAATGGTGGGATACTTATACGAATGTATCATCCGCTTATGATATGAATTCCACGTATATTCCAGAATTGAATAAAACCGAGAAGTTAAACATTTATGTATTTAATGCCTATGTGCAAAACAATTTTAATTTACCCAAAGGGTTTAAAATGGAATTGTCGGGTTGGTACACTTCTCCTTTCTTATTTGGAGGGTTTGTAAGGATGAATCAAATGTACAGTGTGAATGTAGGAATGCAAAAATCTTTCATGGAAGGAAAAGCAAAAATAAAAGTATCATTGGATGATATTTTCTTTTCTGAAAAATGGAATGGAGAAAATAATTATGGAAATGATTTTGCAAGAGCCACAGGTTATAATGATTCACGAAGAGTAAAATTGAATTTTACGTATTCTTTCGGAAATCAAAATGTAAAAAGTAGGAGACGGAGTTCTGGTTCTGAAGAAGAATCGCAAAGGTTAGGGCAATAGTTTAGTCGATGGAATAGAAAGGGCTGGTTCGGTTATCCGAACTAGCCCTTCGTTTTTTTAATTGATATTATTGATTATTTTTACATGAGTTATATTTTGAAATAATCAATTGTGATCCTTGTCGATTAATAAAAAAAGAGATAAAAATAAAATGGAACTCCCTTCAAGATTCACTTATCCATCTGAAGGGTTTTCTCAATATTGGAGAAATGGAATGGGGCGGAATATGTTATCAGAACTGGAGGATGTTCCATCCTTAGAAGAAATTGAAAAAGAAGCAAAATTTTTGTTTCAATACGATAGTTTAGCCGATCAAGTTATTGAAGAAGTTTATGGCAATTTAAAATTCAGAAAAGCCAACGAATTAATCAATCAAATTATTCAAGAAGGAATTCAAGGGCAAAAAAATATTCCGGATTGCCTTCGAGAATTTTTTATTGAAATAGAAACCATTCCACAGTGGTTAGATGGAAAGTTGTTAGAAAAAGGAACGGCATTTTGCCGGCGATCGGGTCCCCTGGGATTAATTGTATTACGTAATTTTTGCCTGATGGGAGGCTATGAATCTTCAGCCATAAATAAACCATTAATTGCAACCGGAGCCTTGAAGAAAGGAGCAGCCAAAAGAATGGCAGAGACAGTAGAATTCTGGGTCGATGCGACGGGAAAAAATTCATTAATTGAAAAAAAGAAAGGCTATAGTTCTGCCGTAAAAGTACGCTTAATGCATGCCTATGCCCGAGTGATGATTTTAAAATCCCAAAAATGGGAAAATCATAAATGGGGCGTTCCCTTGAACCAGTGGGATATGCTGGCCACCAATTTAGGGTTTTCGATTGTTTTTATAGAAGGCTTGAAAAAATTAGGCTTCCATATTTCTGATGAAGAACAAAAAGGAGTTTTCCATTTGTGGAAATACATCGGATATTTGTTAGGCATACCGGCTAATCTATTGCCCAACAATAGAAAAGAGTCCATCCTCGCTTTATATAAATGGACCATGTCCCAACCTCCTGCCGACGAAGACACCAAAGCCCTGGCACATGCATTGATGAATGAACCATTGTTAGCTTCCTACCCTAAAGGCAAATGGCATAAGGAATTCCAAGTAAAATTTCATTTGGGTTATAATTATTTTTTTATGGGAAAACGGGCTTGTCAAGTTATGGAATTGCCTAAATCTTCACTTTATTTTTTACCTTACATTGTTAAAACATTCAATCAAGGAAAAGAAAGGCTCAATCATTTGAATGATTTTTTCTTCCAACAATCAATATATCGTGGAAGACAAAAACAAGAATTAATTAAAAAATTATTTTTGAAAGGTCATACATCGGCATTAGCTTCTCATAAAGATTAATTGTACCTTTGATTGTTGCAAAAATCATTTGTGGAACCATCAATATTTATCCTTGCATGAATTTTAAAATTGGTAAAAATATATTTTTATCTATTCTATTATTTTTCATGTTAATGGTAGGACTGAAAGCCCAATCCGATAATTTTGATATTGCATACCCTTATTCAAAACTTGTCCATCAATTCGCAATAGACAGTCTGGGGTATGTTTGGTTTAGGAATGCCGAAGAAATTTATCTTTTTAATGGGCATGAAATCCATTCGTTAAATCTCCCTTCGATTTTAAATAAGAACAATAAAAGATACCATTTAGAAGGAGAATTGATTTTTGTCAATAAAAGATTACTACTGGCAACAAAAAGGAAAATAATCTTTCTTGATCCTCAAGATAAATCTACAGAAACCATTTGGGATGTTCCGGAATATCTTGATATTATCTTTACGCATAAAGATAATAAAGGAATAGTTTGGGTTTTTACAAAAGATAAAATAAAGAATATATTGTTGGTTCATCATTTAAACGAGAAAAATAAAATTCATCCTGCTTTTGAATTGCCGCTTGAGTTGTCGTTTTCTTTAGGAAGTGATGCACGTAATTTTGGAAAAATAAATGATCGGTTTTACTTTTTTGGAGAATATGGAGGCCTAAGCATTTTTAATGAAAAAGGCGATGAGTTTTTTTTGGGTGTAGAAAATGAACCGGATTTTGAAAAAGATAAAAACTGTTACATGTTTATTCTCGATAATAAAAGTCAATTATGGAGAATGAAAGAAACGGAATTTGAAATATATGATTCCCGAAAAAGAACCTTCGAAAGACACCCCGTTTCTGGTCGGGTTACAATAAAAAATCAATGCATGAGTAGTGAGTTAAGCGGAAATCGTTTGACTAATTTACAGGTAGATGCTGAAAATAATATTTGGATAGGCTTAGGCTCTTCGTTTCTGTATATGTATGATGAAGAAAATGATAATTTAATTTCCTTTAGAAATTCCTTGGTGAAAAAATTAGGTAAAGGTGGTGGGAATATTAAATCCTTGACCCAAGATTCAAGTGGGAATATTTGGGGTGTGAAGCGGGGTGGAATTTTTAAAATTACAAAAAAAGAAAATTATTTTGAAAGCCATCTAGTGGATACGGATAATGAAGATCATCCTTTTTATGAGGGAATGAAAAATGAATTTAAAAATAAAGTGATTTCCTTTTGGAAAGATAACGGAGTCGATAAATCAAAAATAAAATCAATTGCAGAAGATGGAAAAGGGAATATTTTTTTTCAAGATCCGAGGTTTACATATAAGCTGGAAAAAGATGGAGAAGAAATAGAAGTGTTGCCTTTTTTTAATTGGAAACACAAGACTAATTTATATATAGACGATGAAGTAAAATTTCACGTAACATGGGATTCTTGTTATACCTTTGATGATTCATATCAGTTGCAGAAAAAACCATATTCTATCAATAATATTCGATTTTTTTTCAGGCAAAAAAATGGAGATTTATGGATGTCGGGTGATTATAATGATAAAGAATATTTTCTAGCAAAAATCAATCCGTATAGTAATAGTGTTGAAGAAGAATTCAAAGATCCGAAAGGCTTGATTAATTTTTCAATGACCCTTGTTTATTCTATGAGTGAAGATGAAAAAGGGTATTTATGGTTGGCTACATCTGAAGGTATATTTCAAATGCACCCAAAAGAAGGTTTGCTTCGACAAATAAATTCCGAACTTGAGTATAACGGAAAAAAAATAAAAATAAAACCAACACAACTGCGGGTGGATTATGTCAGGGATGGTTTCTTGTGGTTTAGAAATAAAAGCCAAATCGGATATTTGGAAACCCAAAAAGAAGAACTTGTCTATTATTTGGATGATGAAGATTTAGGTTTAGAAAATTTAGGACAAATTCTTCCTGTAGGAGATTCTGTTGCTTGGTTTGGAAATACGAATGGCTTGTATCATTATAATTTTAAGACCCAAAAATATGTTCATTTTTCTAAAAATAAAGGAATAGATTTATCTGATGGCGTAAGAACGATCAGATCTTTAAAAGATGATAGAATTGCTGTCGGAACACATAATGGCATGTATATTTTTCATCCGGATTCCATATTGCAAAAAAGGACAAAACAGGAGCAGAAAGAAAAAAATATTCCGGTTTTTTTAACCGCCTATTCTATTTTGGATAGTGAAGAAAATACGATGACTCATCATGATTTTTTAATAAATGGAATAAAAAAAATAGAATTGGATTATAATGATAAAATGCTAGAATTCGAATATGCCATCATGAATTTTGATCACAATGACAAACATGCCTATTCCTATAAAATGGAAGGCTTTGATCCCGATTGGTCGGTACCTTCAAATTTCAATAAAGCAAAATATACAAGTCTTCCTCCAGGGAGTTATGTATTTAAGGTGAGATCGGCAGCAAATAGCGATATTTGGAGTGATAAAATATTAACCATTCTTATCGTAGTTCACGAAGCTTGGTTCAGGACTTGGTGGTTTTATATCTCTTGTATTATTATTTTAAGTCTACTCATTTATTCTCTAGTCGCTTATTATTTCAGACAACAATTAGAAAAAAGATTAGCGATAGAAAAATTACGGACAAAAATTTCCAGCGATTTACACGATGATGTCGGTTCCATTTTAACGGGACTAGCCATGCAAACAGAAATCATGGAACATACAGCCGAAGGAACCAACAAAGATCGCTTAGGAAGAATTAGCGAACTGAGCCGTTCAGCCATGTCAAGAATGAGAGATGCCGTTTGGGCGATGGACAGTCGAAAAGACAAATGGTCGGCACTTAGAGATCGAATGAATGAATTTGCCAGTGAAACATTAGAAATCCAAGAAATTAATTATACCATCAATTTTGACGGAATAAATTTAGAGGAACAAATCAAAGCCGATATTCGCCAAAATATTTATTTAATTTTTAAAGAAGCTGTTACGAATATTGTAAAACATTCCACAGCAAATAAAGTCGATGTTGTTTTATCCAAAAAAGGAAAAGTATTAGAATTAATGATTCATGACAACGGAAATCCCAAGAAAAAGAAATCTGTATCCACTGGTTTAGGAATGTCCAATATGAAAATGCGGGCAGAACAAATTAATGCAACTTTATCCATCCACGAAGAACAAGGCTTCAAAATCCTACTCCGAGTTAAATTTAAATAGTGTCTTAAATTGAGTTGGAAAAACAAGAAAGAGGATGCTTTTTGCACCCTCTGTTCTCAGGAATAAACTCAAATATGTAATCGTGAGGATTTATCCCAGCGCGACCTAACCATTTATTATTTTTGTTCTTTTGAATAAAAAGTGTTGCTCTGTTTTCAGAGCAACGACTTATCATTTAGTGTATTAAGGTCTGTGGATTGTGTCAAAATTTATCTTAGTTCTTAATGACTTTTTGGGTCAACCTTTCCTGACCCGTTTCTATGCTCACATAGTAGATGCCTTTAGGATATAAGGACATATTAATAGTAGCATAATTCTCATTTATATTTTCAGTATGCATCATAGCTCCTACGGCATTTCTCAAAATCAAAACCCCATTATCCATATTCGACAATTCAATATTGATGTCTTTTATAGTCGGATTTGGAAAAATGCTCAATTCCATACTAGGCTTTATGTTTTCCATTTTTGCTTCTACAATAATAACGTCGGAATATTCAAACGAACCGTCGAAGTCAACCATTTTTAATCGGTAGTAATTTATAGTTGTTTCTATTTCCCCATCTCCAAAAACATAATAATTCATTTCACTACTGTTATGGTGAGAATCTATTTTACCAATCATATTCCAGGTTCGCCCATCATTGCTTTTTTCCACTTCGAAATGTGAATGATTTAATTCTGTAACGGTTGCCCATTCCAAATTGATTTGACCCGCTAATTCAATTCCTTTGAATTCTATCAGTTCAACAGGCATTAAAGCTATGCACTCTTCGCTGATGTCAACTTCCATGATATTGGAATTGGGGCCGATTTTTACCTCTATAGGGAAAAACGTGATCTCAGAACCATGAGGAATCGCGAACGTAAATTCATCAAACTGACCCGGCTTTATTCCTTCCAAACCTTCCTGAACATTAAATTTGATAGAATAGAATGGGAAATCGGTCATGTTCTCCACCACATAGCCTATACCAGAGTAATTGCTTTGAAAAATATCGTTTTCTGAAGGCGAAATTACTACTATATCATCGGGTAATCCCACGCTGACATGCGAAACCGCATTATTGAAAGGACAATCATCATTCAAAGCGACTCTAATGGTAATTTCGATTCCTTCCTCAGATGTATAGATATCTTCAATAGATGATGTGATACAATCGGATGAAACTGTTCCGCAATCTTGTGCCAAAAGAGTATGGTGTAATAAAAAGAGAAAAATGGTAATGGTTGTGATAGTGAGTGTTTTCATTATAAATGGTTTTTTGTTTTAGTTTCTCAAAATGGAATAGCATGTCCATTTTAAAAAATAGTAATAGTATGAGTGTCTTGGCTTTCTAGACCATTGAATCATTCAATGGTCTAGAAATTTATTTCGGTAATCGAAATGAAATGGATAGGGTATAAACCGTGTTGGCTTGGATATTATGTAGTTTAACGAAATCTCCATCAGGCATTTCATGAATAGCCCTTAAAACTTCCTCGTCTAAACCCATGCCGAGTCCTTTTACAATTTGGCTGTCTTTGATTTTTCCATTTTCATCGACTTCCAAGCGAACATCGACCTCACCTTCTATTCTATAATCCAATGCGAGTTCTGTATAGGATATGTTTTTCGCTAAAGTTTGCTTTATAGAATGTATAGTGGCTGCATAGGCGGCTAAATTTGCTGCTTTATTTTCTTTTGTTGCTGAAGGCCTATCTGTAGTAGAAGTACTAGATGTGTTGTCCTTGTTAATTGTTGAACTAGATGTTTCATAAACCATAGAACTGTTGGTCTGAGAAAACGCTACAGTACTCATTGTAATACAGATAAAGAAAGAGAATAAACAGATAACAAATTGGATTGAATTTTTCATAATTAAGATTTTTATATTGTTATTAAATAAGTTTGATTTTTGGTGTTTGTAATATTTCCCTTGTTGGGTGAAATAAAATTGTTGATTCAAAGATGGGGCGATTGCTAAAATGGCGGGTTCACTTATGTTCCAAAAAGGTTCACTTATGTTCCAAATCAATTTTTATTATTGATAATCAATTAATTATGTGTGATGTAGAAAAATAAAAAAAGGCTAAAACAATCATGTTTTAGCCTTTTTTTATGATGAAATTTAAGGAGCGAACTAAATTTCACTAGGACGAATACCATATTTTTCCTTGAATTTGGTAGAGAAATACTTCTGGCTGGAGAAGCCTACCCGATAGGCGATCTCTGAAATATTACCCTTCTTTTCTTCAAGGAGCTGCTTGGCCGTTTTCAAACGAATATTCCTTAAAAATTCGGATGGAGATTGATTGAGTAATGCCTTGAGTTTACGGAACAGTTGGGTACGGCTCATCGCCATTTGTTGGGCTATGTCTTCCACACTCAAATCTTCTTCTCCTAATTGTTGACGGACAAACTCCTTGAGTTTGCTTAAGAACTGCTTGTCAAAATCGGAAATGATGGGATCGGATAGGCGACTTTCTTTTGAAACATCTTCTACTTCCTGACTGAATTTCTGTTGCAAGAATACCCGAATGTCGATGAGGTTTTTCATTCGAATGAAAAGTTCCTTTGTATTGAAGGGTTTATTTATATAGGCATCTGCTCCATATTCTAATCCTTGGATTTTACTATCCATTGCTGTCTTTGCCGTTAGAAGAATAACAGGGATATGAGCTGTTTTTTCATCTGTCTTTATTTTTTTACAGACTTCAAAACCATTCATTTCAGGCATCATGACATCAGAGACAATAATATTAGGAATGAATTCCAATGCTTTTTCCAAGCCTTCTTTTCCATTCCTCGCTTCAATGACCTGATATTTTTCGTTGATGGAGGAAACAATGAATTGCCTCAACTCATCATTGTCTTCTATGACTAATGCGAGGTTGTTGGCCTCTAAATCAATGTTTATATTTTCGAATGTTTTCTGATGATGGGGTGTAGTTTTTATCGGGAGTATGTTTTGCTGGATTATTTCCTTCTCTCTTTCAAAACGCATAGGAATTGAAATGGAAAAAGTACTGCCTTTTCCTAATTGACTTTCAAGGTGAATGGTTCCATTCATCAATTCTACCAATTCCTTGCACAAGGAAAGACCTATTCCTGTTCCTTGATGTCTTCTTGTATTGGAACCATCTACTTGGTAAAAGCGGTCAAAGACATGAATTTGTTGTTCTTCCGAAATGCCTAATCCCGTATCGTTGATTTTGAAATTAAAATATGGGTACCCATTTTGGTTTTTTTCCTGTATTTGAATTTTTATTTGCCCATCCTTTTCTGTGAACTTCATGGCATTGGACATTAGATTGGAAGCAATTTTCTCCATTTTGTCTTTGTCAAAATCGAATAAGGAAATAGATGCCGGATGTTCAAAAGACAAATTGATTCCTTTCTTTTTCGCCAACAATTTAAATGATTCTACCAATGGTCGAATGACTTCTAATATATTGCTTCGTTTTAGTTCGAGGTTCATTTGTTTATTTTCCAACTTGGAAATATCCAACAATTGGTTAATGAGTTCCAATAATTTTTGGCTATTATTTTTAGCAAGTTCTACCTTATTTCTCCACGGTTTATCCGGTTGTTCAATGACCTGGCGGAGCGGTTCAATAATTAAGGTCAAGGGGGTTCGGAATTCGTGTGTGATGTTGGAAAAGAAATTAGATTTGATTTTATCCAATTCTTCTAATCGTTCTGCTTCCTTGGTTTTTTGTTCGGCTAATTGTTGTTGTTTTAACTTTTCTAATTCAGCATTTAATTTTTCTTTATTGGCTTTTCTTTTTTCTTGGGTCATCAGTACAAAACGAAAAGCCAGTATAACAGTTGTAGTGAAAATCTGAGAGAAATGATTGATTAAATAAGTATATTTACTGACTAAATACCCTAAATTATCTGAAATATTAACCAGGACTAAGCTACTAAGTATAATCATGGCATAAAAACCAACGCCAAGACCATAAACTCGAGCAAATTTATCTTTTTGAAACATAAAAAAAACAAGTACGGATATCATTCCAATAAAAAAGGTACCCATTGGAATGGGTCGAATAGAGAACCAATACGTCCCTAAATCTGAGGGTATCATCCGAAGTAGGATACCGGGTATAGAGGTGAAGACCAATAATATTAAAAGCATCTTTATTATGCGATCTATTTTAGGAAACTTTTCTTTTGTACCAATATAAATACGACCAAATTGTAATAGGGTTAAAATCATGCACATAGAAATGAAAGTTGAGCCAATTACAAGTGCTCGAGGATTTTCTTTAAATAAGAATAAATACGTTTCATTGTTAAAGATAAATGTGAAATTGTGTAATAATAAAATAATCTGAAAAAGGATAAACCAGAGATATATAGGTTCACGAAACCAAGTAAATAAGGCGAGAGCAATTAATAATAAAGCTATCCCAGCACCATTCAAGGCACTGTGCATATTCGCTTTAAATGTAGCAGATTGTGTTTGTTTTATTTTATAATGAGGAGCTAAATCCATTAAGATTTCAGAAATGTTGGATTCTGCCATTTCTGCACTAAACCAAATATCTAGTGTATCTTTTTCATGGAAATTTAACCAGATTACTGAAGGATTTATTTTTTGAGGTTCATCTCTTTTGGAATAAGGAATTGCCGTTCCGGAAAGACCGGTCCTTATTTTTTTCCCCTGATTATAAATATGGGCTTCCACGTTTTTAAAGGTAAATTCCCAGGGCCAACCATTTCCATTCAGACCTAAAACCAAGCCCACACTATCCAATGCTATATCAGAAGATAATTGGAGGTTGAACCAATACGGTTTATGGGCTTTGATGGTGAAAAATGGATTCTTTTCAAGTGTAATGATTTTCGAATCCTTGAAATCTCCCTTTACAATATCATCTATGTTCAATCCTAAAGAACCTTCTTCCAAAACCCATGACAATTGGGGTAGGGTTTGCGATTCGGATAATGATGATGTGTGATAGGAAAGGGAAGGGAGATCTGTTCCTTTTACCTTTTGTGAAGAAAGATAATGGATGCAAAAAAGGATAAATAGAAAGATATGGATTGCCCTTATGTTTTTGTTTAGATGGTTTCTCATTGGTTGTAGTAAAAGGTTTTTACTTTGATTAAATATACAAAAAAATTAGAGGGAGAGAATGAAATATATAAAATATGTGGTGCCAAAACCACATGAAGATGTGGTTCACCCCCCCCTTTCTTAGTCCTACCTTTGGTATATCGAATCATTTTTAAATATCAAGAATATGAGAGTAATCAAGAATACCGAATACATGGAATGATTTCGCCATACTTATTATGCACCCGACCTCCATAATTATTATCCCATCAAGACGACGAAATCAAATTATAATACACACAAGTATGTTCGGATTTTGCCCGCATACCTTAAAAGCCTTTAATTATGAAAAATTTAATCGCAATTCTTATTTTTTTACCCCTGCTGTTAAGCAATGTACAAGCACAATTAGTTGTAACGAATACAGCAGATTCTGGCCCTGGTTCTTTAAGAAATGCCATTGATATAGCCAATGCAACATCAGGACCAGAAACCATTTCCTTCAATATTCCCGGAACAGGACCACATACCATTCTAGTAAGCTCACCCTATCCGCTCACCGACGCCGAGACAATTATTGATGGTTCTACCCAACCTGGATTTACAGGAGAACCCTTAATCGTTTTGGAAGGAGCAAACACTGTTGAAGGTTGTTTTTATTTTTATAACAATGATATTGAAATATATGGTTTAAGGATTCAAGGCTTTACCTATAGTAGCTTGTTTTTATCCGATGCTTCCTCTTCTTGCACCATTGGAAATAGTGGAAAGGGTAATATCATTTCAAATTATGGTAACTGGGCTATCCTAGCAGATGGATCATCCAATAATAAAATCCATTATAACAAAATCGGATTTAATGAATTTAATATCCCCAATCCCAATTCCAACAAAGCCATACAACTTCAAAACGGTAGTTCAGATAATGACATTTTTATGAATACCATAGGTGGTGGTGGAGCAACTACTGGTGGTAGATATATCGCCCTAAGCACTCTGTCCGAATTTAATCTTATCCGCCAAAATAATATAGGTATAAGTGATACTGGTATGAATGCAGGAACTGAATACGGAATATTTATGGATACGGATTGGAATACGGTAATTCAGAATGTAATTGCCTTTAATGAAATAGGCGTGAAAAATCAGGGAGATAATTCAGTATCTAATAATGACTATTTATGCAATACGGTTACTCCATTAATGAATAATAGTACAACACCTGTGCCTACGATTACTTCTGCTTTGCCAGATGGTTTGTCGGGCACAGCATCTTATCCCGGTACGATTATCATTCACAAACAAAACAATTCATCCTGTTTGGTAGCTCCTTGTCAGGGCGAATTTAGTTATGGCGTTGCTGTAAATCCAGATGGAACTTGGGCATGGTCAACTACGCTTTCAGTAGGAGATGTATATACGGTACAATTGAGTAAAGATGTAGGCTCATATCTCGAAAATTCAATATTTTCCCCTTGTAAAGAAGTGGTTTCATTTACTACCGTTACCAATACGAATGATTCAGGTCTCGGTTCACTAAGGGAAGCAGTAGCTTATGCCAATAGCACATCGGGGGCACAAACGATTACCTTCGATATTCCCGGAGCGGGACCCCACACCATCCCCATTGCAAACGCCCTCTCATTAACGGATAATACTACCACAATCGACGGAACAACACAACTTGGATATTCAGGAACGCCTTTGATACATTTGGATGGTGGGAATACTGTTAATACAGCCCTGTTTCTGTATGGAACCGGACAAAAAATCTACGGCTTGAAAATTACGAATAGTAATAGAGCGATACAAGTGATTGGAACATTCGCTAAAATCGGAGAAGTAGGTAAAGGTAATGTTTTTACGGATAATAATGTAGATCAGATATTGCTGTATAATAATTTCGTACAGGGTGTCACGATAGAACATAACCTTTTAGGGGTAGATGAAAACGGACAAGTCAGTAACACCGCCAGTTATGGTATTAGAATAGGTGGTGGAGCCTACAATAACACAATCAGGAATAATACGATAGGGGGAGCTACGAATTCTTTGGTGTATTTGGATGTATCAAGTGGCAGTAATATGACCCTCCAATCCAATTATTTAGGAATAACAGAAAATGGCAATGATATAGGAGGTGCAACAGGAGTAAAAATAAATAATGACAATAATAATATTTTAGAAAACATCATAGCTTATAATGATACGGGTATCTCGGACCAAGGACAGTACAATAATATCATGATGAATGATTATTCCTGTATTTCCGTTACTCCTTTTCAGAGCAACGGGAGTGTATCTGTTCCTACCATTACATCAGCAACTGAAAATGGTCTTTCTGGAACAGCCACTTATCCAGGAACGGTTTATTTTCACAAAGAAGATAATACAGCTTGTACAAATGCACCTTGCCAGGGTGAATATATCAATAGCACCACCGTACAAACGGATGGTACTTGGATATGGACACCCATGCTTACGGTTGGAGATGTATATACCGTAAAGTTGATCCAAGACGATGGTACAGGCGAACAAAGCTCTGCTTTTTCATCCTGTTCGACCATCGAGTCCTGCGATATTCCCGGAAACAATACAACCAATCCCATTGTAGTAACCACCTTTCCTTTCACAGCTACGGATGATACCAGTGAACCTTGTAGAACCAATGATTTTCTTACTTCAGCAGGAACCAATGACATCTTTTATCAGTTTACACCCGATCCTTGTTATAATACATTAACCATTAGCATGTCGAATGGAAATATGGATTATTATATTTTGGATCAAGAAGGCAATATAATTGTATCTGAAACATCAGGAGGACCTATACTTTCTACTGAGCTATTAGAAGGTGGTGAAATACATTATCTGGTCGTAGAAGCATTTACACTAGTTCAAGAAGGTCCTTACACGGTAAATATTACAGAAATCCTAAACCCGGTTGCACCTGGAGACTCTCTTTCTACAGCTATAGTCATTCCTTCTTTCCCTTATACCACAATGGATAGTACTAATAATCCTTGCCTGAACAATGTACTGAATGTCCATAGTGGTAATGATATTATCTACCAACTCACCACAGCAGAATGTCATGGTTCCATGACGTTTGATGTGACCCCTTCCAGTATTGAATACCATATTTTGGATGATATGGGGAATTTCATTTACGACCACCAATTCAATACAAAAACCTATACTTTGAATCTAAGTTCAACCTATTATATTGTCTTGGAAGGAGATTCCGGAGCCTCCAATGATGGCCCCTTTACCCTCAATATTTCAGAAACGACTCTTGATGGTTCACTTGGGGATGATTTGGCAAATCCAATATTGATTTCGGAAGGTACATCTTTCGGTAATACCTCATGCAGCTTCACCAGTACCATAGGCAATGTAACATCCGATGTATTCTATCAATTCACGACTCCCACTTGTTTGGATTCTGTTATTTTATCGACTTGTTCAGGAACAGATTTCAATACCATCATCCGTTTATTGGATGCTTCTGGAACCCAATTGGCTATTAATTACAATGCTTGTGGCCAACAATCCATTATTGAAGAAACAAGTTTGTCGCCGAGTACCACGTATTATGCGGTTGTGGAAGGTGAAGGAGGAGAATCGGGAATGTTTACCCTAGAATATAGAACAACTACACTTTCCGAAAATGACAATTTTGATCCAGATGCTATTGTAGGGAACACTCAAAACAATCCTTTTATTGTTCCCTCATTGCCCTATGCTGCCAATGGAAACAATGAAGAGGAATGCTATAATAATGATGATGCTTATCATGATCATTGGTATCAATTCACCACACCTTCCTGTCCCAGTGAAATTACAATTTCCTCTTGTGGTCTCACCGACTTCAATACGGATCTATTCCTTAAAAATGCTTCGGGTGGTCATATTGCTAGTGATGTAAGTTGTGTGGGAAGTAACTCTGGGATTATTGTTACTTCATCATTAGACCCCAGTACCACTTATTTTGTAGAAATAGAAGGGCAGTACACTTCTAGTGTAGGGAACTATAATCTTAGTATATCCTCAGTGGCATTAGAACCCGATACCGTATATGTGGATCTAAATGCCACAGGCAATAATGATGGTACATCTTGGGCAGATGCCTATACCAATTTACAAACAGCCTTAGCCAATATGAGCGATTGTGGGAATGAAATCTGGATAGCGACAGGCGTATATTATACAGCAGCCCCAGGTGCTGGAAGAGGCACTACCTTCAACCTCAATAAAGACGTAGCGATTTACGGAGGCTTTGTTGGAGGCGAAACAGATTTGATGCAGAGAACCCCCGAATTAAATCCAGCCATATTAAGTGGAGATATTGATCAAGATGGAACTTGGGCGAATAATTCCTTCCATACCATAAAGGCAGACAATGCCACCGTTATTTTGGATGGCTTGTACATCGTAGATGGTGCTGCTGATAATAGTGCCACTTTTGCCAGAGCGAGAGGTGGAGGCATTTACTCAAAAGAAGCCAATCTAACACTTGAAAATTGTGTCTTACTGAATAACAAAGCCTTATATGGAGGTGCAATCTTTGGAACATTATCTGATATAACTATAAACGGTTCTGAGTTGAAACTCAATGAAGCCGATTATGGTAGTGCGGTTTACCACAGTAATGAAACGACCTTGTACATTAATGAAACTCGAATTACGGAGAACAATGCCTTGGTTCGTTGTGCCATAGAGGTCAACAATTCGAATTACACCCGCATCATTAATACAGTCATTGCAGATAATATTGCAAAGAATGCCAATGCACTCGCCATCATTTCTACCAACCGTGATGTGGAATGTGATATTTATAATTCAACGATTTTAGGTGGAGTGAAAAATCGTTCATTAATTACTTTGCAAGTAGGATACGGAGATGTGTTGGACATGAATATTTATAATTCGATTGTTGCTCATCAGGATGTTG
>JAHDHJ010000278.1 GCA_020631375.1 Saprospiraceae bacterium
GATGAATCCTTCAGTTCCTAAAGTTTGGTTTTCGGTCAAGTCTTTTATTTTTCTTCCTTTGGCATCATACACTTTTATATTCGCAGTATAATCATTCGAAGCCAATTCATAATCCATTCTTAGAAAATCCTTGAAGCCGTCATTGTCCGGAGAAAAAGTATCATCGGTCAATGTAAAAATATCAGTTCCCGTTTCTCCTGCCATTAAGTATTGGGAATTCAAATATCCGGGTGTTGCGAAGCCTGAATTTTCAGATGCGGAATGCCAATTATCCAAGGAATTCGTAAAAGCATCGAAATCTATTCTTTCTAAGGAAACTCCTTTTGTAACATCCAATAATTCAAAATGATATTCTTCCTTATAATCGAATCGGTCTATGATTTCTCCCGAAGCAATTATGGTTACATTTCCAAAATCAACATTAAAACTTGGCAAATCATTATCAATGATAACAGTTTCATCCGGTACCGTATATTCACTGATGACATGTGAAGTGTTTGATGTCAAGACAGCATAGGATTGTGGAAACAATAAATAGTTTTCTTCAACAGGACGGTTAGGTGTGCCAGAAGCCACATCGTTCAAAATAACCAAATCCCCTAAATTGAGAATCTTATTGGAATTATTATATAATTCAATGAAATCGCTTCCTCCCGTAAGAGGATCAAAAAGTACTTCATTGATGATAATATCTCCCTCTCCTATTTCTTCCGGCAAGGCAAACATTGCCGTATTCGTCATTCCAAACATATTGCCAATACAATCCGTAAGGCTATTGGAAACACTTAATTCATATAAGGTACTCGCAATTAATGGCGTGTTGGAATCCATTATCAATGAAACCTGTGTATAAAAAGGTGGCAAGGGGTTTGCCCCAATGATGTTGATGCCATTATTTATTGTATAATTCGTAATATCGCTAGCTGTTGCAAAATCCATGGATTCTGAAAAATTCACTACTAATGTAAATGCATCATTAGGAAAAACAGTAACGATATCCGGCAAGTTTTCATCCAAAATATCTTCAAATATAGAATTGACTGCTCCCGGAGTTCCTCCCAATGTTGCTGTTGAAACACTCCAATTATCAATTCCCTCACAAGGGGAAGACGGGCTGATTCTTTCAAGGGAATAACCACCATCATCCTTTGATGAATCCTTGTACCATGACAAATCGAATTCCAAGGCATCTATCACATCTCCCGTTCCGGAAACCAAGGACAAATCGTCGCCAGAATTCGATAATCCGGAATAACTCGCCAATGCCGCTGTTGTTCCAAAAGATTCATAACTGTCTCCATCCTCTATTTTATAGACAATAAGGTAATCGATTCAGAACTATAAAAGGCAAGGGAGATGAAGAGGAAGTCCCACTTTGTAAAGTAAAACCTTCCACACTGATTGTTTTTCCACTCCTATTATATAATTCTACAAATTCTCCCTCTGGCAAACCAGCACTTTCCGTAGGGTCCGGCATGAATTCATTGATAATAATATCAAAACGCTCTATCGCAACGGGGATATAATAAACCAAAGGTACACTAGTAGGAATGATTTTCGTTCCATCCAGATTCGTAACATTCTCTATTTCCAAATCGTAAGTAATTCCATTTGTAAATGGAGTTCCGAAAGTTAATTCCACTACCAAGGCACTGATGACATTTACAGCAGTGGGGTTTACACCATCAATAGAATAATTAGCCGAGTTTCCGACAGTTGCGGGATTCATCGGTACATCATAAGTGACAACTACGATTTGGCTGGGTTCTTGGATTATGGCATTCAATACCATTGGCTCTGGTAGGGAAAATGAAGCGGTATTATTATTAATATCAATAGAAATCGCACCTGTACAGTTATTCACTCCTGTTACTGTCAAGGTATAAATTATGTTTCCGGATAAGGCTGTTGCAAAATCCAATACGACTGTATTCGCTGAAGAAAGATTCGCCATGCTTGGATTCCCTACACTATTATCTACTGAATAGTTAGATGGGTCCATTGCATCTATTCCATCTATGGAACTACTGAAAACGACTTCCACTTGGCTAGGGTTCAAGAAATCGGCACTCAAGACCTGAAGTGGTGGTTCACTTGTGCTTATATCATAAATGGAATTCTCCGCACCGGGCGTTCCTCCAGTAGAACTATTAGATGCCCTCCAATTGCCCAAGGAAATATCGCAAGGATTATTCGGATTGATTAATTCCAAAGAATAGCCTCCATTATCTTTTATCTCATCTTGGTACCAAGTACTCGAAAAGTTTACTGAATTGATGAGCATTCCCAATTCATCTGTCAATATGATTTCATCTCCTGCATTGGATAAACTTGGAAAACTCGATACTCCGATTACATTCGTTATTGCTAAATTTTGGAAATTCACAAGGTATTCATCATCACAAACTACGACATATTCTCCAGGGAAAATAACGTATTGTGGCAATAACTGAGGTGTGGATCCGCTAGAAACGGTATAGTTTTCTAAATTGATGGCTTTAGTACTTCGATTGTAAATCTCTATATATTCCGCATCCGGCAAAACTACAGGAGGACTTGGATCTGCCATGATTTCATTAATCATCAAATCGAATGGTTCGGCAGGTTCTGTTACAAAAAACATTGCCGTATTGGCATTCGTATCAATACTGTTCAATCCGGAACAATCATTAATTCCAGTTACTGTAATCGTATATTCCGTATTGCCTACTAGGGCAGAACTAGGAGTGATAATCACAGAAGTCGGCGAGGACATTCCTACAGAAGTCGGTGTTCCCAATCCATTATCTATGGAATAATTAGCCGCATCTTCAGCATCTGCCACATCTACCAAACTATTATAGGTCAGTTCTATTGTCCCATCTTCCAAAACTACAGCATTCACTACTTGTAAAACTGCTGTCGTGCTTGCATCATATCTTGAATTTTGAACACCCGGAGTTCCTCCTGTGGGGTTATTGGAATCTATCCAATTATCCGCAGGATTGGCACAAAGATTATCCGGATTAATCAATTCCAAAGTCCATCCTCCCTCGCTGGTTCCGGGTGTTTGATACCAAGCTTCCAGATAATCCACTGAATTAATAATCGTCCCACCCAAATCGCTTATTGTTACATTATCATTTTCCGATAATGCTTCCATTGTTGGAACGCCTACTATATTCGTAATTCCTAATGCGTTAAATGCTGCAACGTCATTATTATCTGCAACAACTACATATTCTCC
Organism: Saprospiraceae bacterium; assembly: GCA_020631375.1. Lineage (GTDB taxonomy): Bacteria > Bacteroidota > Bacteroidia > Chitinophagales > Saprospiraceae > JAHDCE01. The sequence continues at coordinate 3,227 of JAHDHJ010000278.1, forward strand.
TGCGAGGAGTATATAAGCCGGCATTTGGTCACCTGCTCCGCCACTGCTGATGATATAATCCGCCAAATCCAAAACCTTATTGCTCCTATTATATAATTCTACAAATTCCGCATCTGGCAATCCTACTATTGGCGTAGGGTCTGCATGGATTTCATTGATGATAATATCAAAGGCTACCGCTGCATCGGCTATCAAATATTGGAAAGGAATTGTTGAGCCATCTGCTGCATTTCCTCCTAAATCGGTTGCTGTTGCACCAATATTATAATTTGTGAGGTTGCTCATAGGAGCAGAAAGAGTAATAATTACCGAATTCCCATCATTCGGATCTATCATCGAAGAAGCAATGGTCAAGCCTCCATCTATTGTAAAATTGGCAGGGTTGGCTGCTGAAGTCGGGTCTATGGGTTCGTTGAAAGTAATGACTATTTCAGTTGCAGAATTGGCGACAGCCGACATTAATTCGGGTGCTGTGTTATCAGCAAAAATAGGATTGACATAAAAATCATCAAAGAAAAACTTATCCTTACGGGTGGAAGTGTAGTTGCATCTTAGACCATAAAATGTTCCCATTGTATGATCTCCATCCATAGCCGTTCCTTGGGAAACATAATTCGTTCCACCTGCATAATCCACTAGTAAATCCCAATTGTCAGATGCATCCCTCGTAACCCTTACCCTGACTTGTGGGGCAGCCACATCGACAACGTCATCCAAGCTACTGATAATAGCTGTGGTGGTCGTTCCTGTTTGTTTCCTTAATTCTACCCTATCCGTTGTGCCACCTACTAAGACAAAATATCCATTCAGACTTCCTGTAAAATCTGCTTGGTCGGAAGCTAGATAGATTCGAGTATAGTTAGTTGATGATGGATTGAAATCCAACCTCACATAAAACTCCCAAGTAGTTGCTCCTTGTGTGGGAGCGGACAGATAAAGACTGGAAACGGGCGAATCATAATTTACATCATTCAGTTGAAGTTCTTGGGATGTGATTTGAAATCTTGTATCATCTCCAAGCCAAGTGGGGTTATTCGTAAAATCTCCATCTAGGAAATCATCAGTTAACTGAGCTGAAGCTAAAAAGGATAAGAAGAAAAGAATAGGAAGTAGAATAATTATTTTTTTCATATCAAATTATATTATAGTCATGTCTATTTCAGAAACGGTTTGGATTTATTAGGTGTGAAGAGTAAAAATAAGAATATTATCCATTTATGGATAATTATATGAGGATAATTAGATATATCGAATTCGTGGATGAATTGGGTAGTATTTGAATTATGTTCCATAATTCATTGGATTAAGTATTCATCTTCTTATTTTTATAAATAATCCTCGGATATTTTCAGGATATTTATTCTTCCTTAAAGGCTGATTTCTAAGGAGATAATCAAAAAAATGTCTTATTATTATTTTTTTATCTTAAAAACTTAATGAAAGAACTTTCTATTTTTTTGGAAAGATTGTATATTTGCGTTGCTTTATAAGAAAAGCTTAGATATTTGAACTTTTTATAATGGTTTCGGATTCATTTATTTGGAAGAAATGGTCCGTTCGTCTAGGGGTTAGGACGCCAGGTTTTCATCCTGGTAACACGG
>JAHDHJ010000279.1 GCA_020631375.1 Saprospiraceae bacterium
ACCAAAGCACAGAGATAATTTTATTAAACTGGTTGAAGAAGGCTTTTATGATGACCTTTTATTTCATCGGGTAATAAACGGTTTTATGATACAAGGTGGTGACCCGAATTCTAAAAATGCAAAAAAAGGAGCAGCTCTAGGCTCCGGGTCTAATGGTTATTTAATTCCCGCCGAATTTGTTGATACATTGATCCATCTAAAAGGAGCCTTATGCGCAGCAAGAACAAACAACCCGGAAAAAAAATCATCGGGCTGCCAATTTTATTTGGTACAAGGAAAACCTATTGCAGCGAATATGTTGGATAGGATGTCCAGCCAAACTGGGAGACGTTATGGTAAATTCGAAAAAGAGGCTTATGAGAAAATTGGAGGAACTCCACAATTGGATGGGAATTATACCGTTTTCGGAATGGTAATAAAAGGATTGGACGTTATAGATAAGATCGCCGAGCTTGCCACCGATGGGCGTGATAGGCCGGAAGCTGATGTTAAAATGAAAATGAGGGTGATTAAATGATTTAACCGTTATGTTTCAGAATGAAATATGTTGTTATATAACAGTAGGGATGCCTTTGGATTTAATTAATCCAAAGGCATCTTTCATTTAAGTAATTGGATGGAATTATCTAATAGTTTTATTCCTGTATATGATTGATAGTTAAATGGTTATATGAAAACCTGTTTGTATGGATTTTTAACTATCTACCTTAAGTTTTTAGTAGGAATCTTATTCCGAATTAAGTCGGAGTCCAATATGTAGAACAGTTTAGAAAATTAATTTCCCCCCATTTTATTTGGATGATCTCAATTTTATTTATACATTTGTTTAAGTTGATACCCTTTTCAACAATTTTAATTAACTATTTTTTTATTTTTCATACCCAATTTCTAACTACTATTTTTTAAATAAATATTTTTTCTTTATCAAATTTTGATAACAAATTATTTATTAGATTTTATTCCTGGCAATTATTTTTTGTAATACTACGAATATGTATTCTATTCTGGTATTCTGGTAATATATCTTTGTATAAAACTACCCTTGAAACACATATTCAACATTAATGGTTTTTAAGAGAACAAGATATTCTATTGTCTCTTTTATATTTTTGAGACAAAAAAAATAGCCAGTTTTTTACATTACATACACTCGCATAATATATACAACATGTTAAAGGTTAAAAGTCTTCCAAAAGAAAGATGGACGTTGATAAAAACTCCAATCCAAAATAAGAATTTTAATTATTTTATTTCCGATCATGGCAGGGTAAAATCTGTAAATAGATTTAATGACCTTGAAAAATTACTGAACAACATAGTATTCAAGACTATCCATCGGTACAATTTAGTCTTAAAAAGGAAACAATGTTTCAATTTTGCAATACATAAATTAGTTGCCGAATACTATCTCCCTCCAAAGAAAAAAGAACATGTTTACGTCATCCATATTGACCATGACAAAAGTAATAACCATTACAAAAATCTAAAATGGGTCAATAGAGAGGAAATGAATGAAGTTGCTAAGGAACGGGGTTATAATGATCCTAGGAAAAGATTGCATGGCAAAGGATACAAAATGACAGAAGCCAAAGTAAGGAAATTAAAAAAACAACTGGCAGAAGGAGTTGACGACAAAGTTGCTTTGGCAAAAAAATATAACATTTCCTATATGCAATTAAATAGGATAGAAAGAGGTGAGAATTGGGGATATGTGAAAATATAAGAATTAATTATAGTTTATATAAGCCCTTGTATTTTTAAGCAACTTGAATTATTTCGTAACAATTTTAAAATTTATGCTAAAAATAAAAAGTCATTGGAATGAAAGATGGGTATTGATAAAAACACCTTATCCGACAAATACCCGTAATTATTTTCTTTCTAATTATGGAAGGGTAAAAAGCGTTGACAAGGAAACGGGTATAGAAAGATTGAAAAAACACACCGTTTATCAGACAGTATATCGTTGTCAGTTCACATTAATTGAGAACCGGGCATTTTCATTTGCAATACACAAATTAGTCGCCGAATATTTTTTGCCTCCAAAAGAAAAAGACCAAAGGTTTGTTGTCCATATCAATGGAGATAAAAGTAACAACCATTATAAGAATCTTAAATATGTCACGACAAAAGAGTTAGGACAAATCTGGAAAGAAAATATTCGTAACAATCCTGGAAAAAGAGATAAGTCTTGTTATAAAATGACAGAAACAAAGGTTCGGTTGTTGAAAAAACAACTTAAAAGAGGTAAAACCAAAAAAACGATCCTAGCTAGAAATTTCAATATCTCTTATATGCAATTGAATAGGATTGAGAGAGGAGAGAATTGGGGACATGTGGAGGGCTAAAAATATATTTTGCAAGACATGATTGTTTTTTGAAATTTGGTACGATTTATGCTACTAGTAGTGTAGGTTGAATTATTAAGTGAAATAAGAGATTTGCAAAACACCCCTTAAGGAATCAAAAGAATTTCTAAAAGGAAAGTTGGACAAATCTAAATAAGAAGCGGCTCGTAGATAATTCTACGAGCCGCTAACTTGTTGTACTTATCCTAAAGGATAAATCCTGTAATAACCTATATAAACGAACCTTATGACAACAAGTATGTTTTATATTATTGGAATAAATAAAAAATGGTTTCCTTTAGACTTTATTGCATCCCTTTTCCGTTAATCTTTTTTAGAAAGATAGAGCCGATATGAAATCAAACGTCCATCTATATATAATATTGTCTGGATTCTACTGATGGGGTCTTGCTCTGCCAAAAGGAATCTTTCTTCTGTGAATCACAGAAGCCAAAAAGAAACTGAAGACCGATTCGAACCCAAATCAGTCGAAACTGATAGTACAAAGAGACTTTCCGAAGCTGAAATAAAAATGCCCGCATCAGTGGATGTTTCCGAATATGAACCGGAATATATCAGAAAAGCAAAACGAGGCAAAGCAAAGGCAAAAGAAAGGGAATTAAGGGGGAACATGGTGAATTTCAGTAAAAAATATTTGGGCGTTCCCTACAAATATGCAGGTAAAAAACCAAGCACAGGATTTGATTGTTCAGGCTTCACATGCTATATCTATCAAGAATTCGGACTCAAACTTTCCGCAGCATCCAGATACCAAGCAAACGACGGAAAGAAAATAGCCCTGCAAAAAGTAGAACCCGGAGATTTGGTCATTTTCGGATCAAAAGGAAAAGTCAATCATGTCGCAATGGTCGTTGAAAACAAAAAAGATGGAATATACGTTATCCACAGCACGAGCAGGGGAGTCGTCATTGATAATCTTATGAAATCCTCCTATTGGAAACCTCGGATAATGTATGCCCGTAGGGTAATAGGAATAAAATGAATTCTAAAATTAGGCTTTGCAAAGCATATAATTCTTAAATTTATGGAAATGTAACTATAAATTTATTCGAAATGCCTAAACAAGAAATTGAGATCCCCAAAGTATGGATTATGAAAAATCCATTAAAATTCCCTGCATTTGTCAAAAACCCCATACCGACTTTCCTTAAGCTCTTAAAAGAACATGATGGTTTATGTCAGATAAAAATGACCCAACGATACGCTTATATGACAGACCGACCGGAAATTATCCGACACTTCCTTCAGAAAAATCATAAGAATTATATCAAAACCAGCATAGTAAAAAACTCCCTAAAGAAACAAATTGGAAACGGATTACTCACCTCCGATGGAGATTATTGGCTGAAGCAAAGACGCGCCATACAACCGGGATTCCATAGGAAACGCTTGGAGGCTATTTCCCACATCATGATTAGGGAGATCAATGATTATCTGGATAATATAATGGATGCTTATGCGGAATCCGGAGCAGTTTTCGATATGCACAAGGAGATGACCCATTTAGCATATAAAATCGTTTCGAAATCCTTATTCAGCGGAAGCCTTTCTGATGAAAAATTGGACTTGATAGAAGAAACCATAAATTCTGCCCAAGAACAAATCGTCAATGAAGTTCGCCAACCATTCATGATTCCTTGGCTTTGGCTGAAAGGGGATATCAGGAAAACTAATTTGCTTCGCAAAGAAGCTGATGAAGAAATATACAAAGCCATTCGGGAACGAAGAGAATCAGGAGAAAAACACGATGACTTACTTGACATGTTACTGGAAACCGAGTACGAGGACGGTACAGGAATGACCGAACAACAACTCAGGGATGAGGCTCTGATTCTTTATGTAGCCGGACACGAAACTTCCGCCAATGCCATGACTTGGGCTTGGTATCTGATAACATCCCATCCGGAAATTGAAGAGGAATTACTAAAATCCTCTTACGATATTCTCGGCAACGATAGCCCCTCATTTGAAAAATTGAGGGAATTGGGATATAGCCTGCAAGTGATAGAAGAAACTATGAGATTATATCCTCCGGCTTGGATTACAGATAGAGAGCCATTGGAAGATGATGAAACAGAGGGAATACGAATCAAAAAGGGACAAGATATTATAGCATTGATTTACAGTGTCCACCACAATGCCAAGTATTGGGAAAACCCCGAAGAATTCAAACCGGAAAGATTTACACCGGAAAACAAGAAAAAACATGTCCCATTTTCTTATTTGCCATTTGGGGGAGGTCCCAGACTTTGCATAGGCAATAATTTTGCATTAATGGAAATGCAATTCGTATTAGTGGAAATGGTTCGCAGATATAAATTCGAAATCATCAAAGACCAACAAATAGAATTGAATCCCTTGATTACTCTGAGACCAAGGTATGGAATAAAAATGAAAGTGTCGAACGGATAATTTGCTGTAAAACAGCAATTTATCCA
>JAHDHJ010000280.1 GCA_020631375.1 Saprospiraceae bacterium
TTCAATTCCAATAAATGGTACTAATAAAATCTTCTTTTGCGTTTGTCATATCATTAAAATTAACTGGGTTTCAATTCCAATAAATGGTACTAATAAAATCTCAATATCTTCGAGCATAGCTATCAGATTGCTTATGTTTCAATTCCAATAAATGGTACTAATAAAATAAAACAATACCCTAGATACTTACAAGGAGTAGATTGTTTCAATTCCAATAAATGGTACTAATAAAATCCGTTGTAAATATATATGAAATATTCTGATAATCAAAAAAATAAAATGGCCCATATGTCAAAGAACAGCTTGTTTTTTGCGTCGGGGTGGGGTAGTGTCATGATGCCTTGCCCTCGACGCTTATGTAAAAAGCTCAAAAATAGGGACTTGGCGATGGTTCTAAAAAAATCATAGGCATTACATGATAGGAAATTAATTCCTCGACGCCAGACATCAAAGAAAAATATCGGTACTTTTCCGTTCCTGTCCAATAATTTGTTTATACATCCATTTGTCCGTCCTACTCGAAAAAATAATCAGACTATCATGGTTCTTATCCATGATTTGTTCTGCTTCTTGCTTCAATTTTTTAAGGTTCAGTTCTGTTATTTCTCCTTCAAAAACAGAGTTCTGAATCCAATTCAAATAGCGGCGGCACAATTTAAGCATTTTCGCCACTCTTTTTTCTCCCATATCATATACCAATATAACAAACACGATTATCAAGTATTTATGACTACCACCACATTTTCAATGGTCGATATTCCGGTTCGATTTTCAAAATATATTTGGCGAGTTTATAACATTCCAATTTTATCAGATGTTTATAGCTCACTTTTTTTCCAAGCACCCGATGTTTGATGGTTTCGTTTCCTCTTTCATCGAACAAACGGATAAAGGTTTTTTTAGCCTTCTCCTTAAGGATGATTCCTCCCAAAGATGTATTGAAATCCGAAGCTTTTATTTCTTTCCGATTCAATACCCTGAAAATAAGTCTATCTACCAATAAGGGTTTGAAAATTTCTGCCAAATCCAAAGAAAGGGAATAACGCCTCGTTCCCGGTTCATGTAAAAAACTGATGGTCGGATTCAATTGTGTATGGTAAATTTGATCCAGACAAAGTGTATAGCACATCATGTTCCCGAAAGACATCAGCGCATTCACTTCATTTTTTGGAGGCCGTTTCGAACGACCATCCATATTGAAATGATCCAGAATAATATCGAAACCAGAATAATACACCTGGCGAATATTACCCTCCAAACCCATCAGTTCGGGTATGGACTTGGTACGAGGAATCTCGGATTTGAAATGCAACAGACTCGCAATAATATCTTTCATGGATTTCCCCCTCGTATCATAATACCGGATATTCTTCAGCATATTATGAGTAGCGGCATCCAATATAACCTGGGCAATATGCATTCTTTTTTTCATTGAGGCATGTGCCTTGGTTTGTTCCAATTGCATCTTACCTGCCAATAGATATTCCTTAGGTTGAAAAGAACCGGTGTAATGGTCGTAATAATCGAAAAAATGAACCGGCACTTTTTTTCTACCCAAAAAATTATAGGTAGCAGAATTGGCATCCACACTCCCGAAAACATAAAGGCTCTTTACGCCCTCTACAGGTATGTGACGGGTTTGTACGGCAAGTCCGTCGTTATTTTGGGCAACGAATTTCAAGGTGTTGTCCTTTCGACTCATACGCCCAGGGTTGAACAAATAATAATTTCGTTTCATGGCAAACAAGTTTCGTTACTAAAACAAAAATCATGATAAGCACAACGTTTGCAAAGACTCTTTTTTTCGAGAACAGGACAAACATCCAAATTCATGATGTCTTGAGTTTCCCGAACCCACAAGAGAATATTATTTCGGTCTGTATCTGAAAGAAAAACCTCTTCCCGTTCCCTCAATTTAGGATATTCCAAAATACCTCCCTTCACATCGATGCCCGCTTCTTCCAATTTGTAAATATAATATTTCAATTGTGCCACATGGGCGTATTCCCGTTTATTCGATTTTTTCGTCTCATGTACCATGCGTGTTCTCACATCAAAAAAATCTATTTTCACATCTCCCAAATCAATTTCCTTGTACCGTTCTGAACGCCTGCCATAACTGTGTTCATGGATCCATTTGCCTTCGGCCACCAAATCCGATTGGTTCTCCATGTTCAAACCGTTAGAAAACAACCATAATTTCCGATGGCATAAATGATAGTAGGATATGTGGGTGGCGTTGGGCATGGTTAGAGGAATTGGTTGTTAATATTGTTACTTATGCCTCCTTCATAACTATAAATATTGTTTTCTTTCCAACCATGTAAATAAATAATGCCAAATTGTTCGAATATTTTTTCATCGAAATATTGTTTTAGTTCTCCTTCTAATTTAGAATCTGCATACACCGAAAACATATATTTAGACATAATTCCTGCTATTTGTTTTTTGTCTATCATTTTTTGTATAAAATCACCTTCACCTAAAACAATATTCTTATATATTTTAAATACCATTTCTCCTTCAACTAAATCAGAAACATTATTATTCAACTTATCTAAAAAATCCAATTCACTTTTAGAAAACCACTTCCTTTCAATATCTAGGGGTACGAAAACGGATGTTGTTTGTGCATCTATTAATTTAAATTCTTCATGAATTTTTCTGAAACTAAAATTTCTGAAATGACTCAAGTAATCTTGAATATTCACAAAGATTTCACTTTGATTATTCTTGTTAATATCCTCATGAACTGGATTATAATACTTGTCAAAATCCTTGGTCTTTAGGATTGCTTCATAATCTGCTTTGGATAATGGTTTTTTATAACGCTTATCCTTTCCGTATATTTTTACTTCTCGGTCATAATTGAACATGAAAACTTTGCAATCATTTTTTCTTGCGTTTCGATTCACACGACCTGCCAATTGCTCATCACTATCTACTAAAGAACGGTCTTTAAAACCAATATCCATGTCTATGTCAACTCCTGCCTCAATAACTTGGGTGGTAATTACTAGAATTTTTTGATGCTTTTTTTCTTTTATAGCTTCAATTATTTCTTTGCGGCGAGGTTCTAAAATAGTGCCTGAAATCAAGAATTTTTCATAATTATTAAATCGAGTGTCATCATTTACCATTTGGTAAAATTCAGAAGCTGACTTTTTAATGATAAATTCTATTAACCCGTAACTTGAATTATCGTTGTTAGAAGCATATTTTTCTAATTCCCGATAAACAACATTTGATAAATCCTTTAGTCCTATTGTCTTTCTACCACTTTCTCCAAGTAACGAAAAATCGAAAGTTACACGGTCTTTAAAATTAGGATTAGTAAAATATTTATGCTTGTTTGGAATTAATGCTTTGACCTTGCCTTTTGCTTCTTTACTTAAACTGTCAATTTTAGGTAAAGTAGCAGACATGATGATAAATCGTATATTAAAGTGCTTAGAATATTGATGCAAAAAGAAAATTATTTTATCCCAATGTTTAGGGTCATAAGTTTGCAATTCATCAATGATGACGATGGAATTACTCATTCGATGCAAAATATAATTCGCATCTTTACCATTGCTTTTTAGAATATTAAAAAACTTGATATGGGAAAGTAAGGTGAAAGGATAATTGATGAATAAATTATTAATGTAATTTAATTTTTCATTTCCATATAAACCATCTTGATCCTTTTCTTTCTCACTAGTATGGAAACCTCCTTTTGAATGTAATTGAATAACTTTATCATTGTCAATTTGGAGTGTTTCTTTAATACTTTCAAAAGTTTGAGTAATTAATGTCGTGAAAGGGAAAACATAAAAGACTTTGTTTAATCGTTCATCAGAATTTAATAATTCTAAAGTACAAGCGAAAGACATATTGGTTTTGCCTCCACCTGTAGGCGCTTCTAAATAGAAAAGCTTTTCATCAATATTCTTACGAAGTGTTGTGATGGCTTCTGCTGCCATTTTTTGACGTAGTTGGTTGAGGTTTTTATTATTTCTTTCTTGTAAGTCCGAAAAATATAATTGGTTATAGTGGTCTAGGTTATTTAGGAGTTTGCCATTATAAGGAGCTTTTGAATTGTAAGTAAAATTATCAAATAATTTCGCTTTAAGATTACTGTCAATTAATCCAAAATCTTTTATAGGCATGTCTCCCATAAAATCATTTGTAGCGTAATAATCAGAAGCCGTTAGGAGGGAAAAATTCAATTTTAATAAAGCATAAAATGAAAAGTAGCCACTTTCATCCTTTTTATATTTTCTGGTTTCTTTTTCAATAATATTTAATATATTCAACATTAAATATTTTGTATTTTTTGTCAGTTCATTCTTAAATAATTTCAAGTATGGTTCTAATGCAATAATCTTATCAATATCAAAGCTAATTTGATAGTCAAAAAAAACTGAGTGATGCTTTAAAATAGGATTAGCAAAAAGATAAGTTGAAACGATTAGGAAATTTTTCTCTGAATTAGAAAGATTTTCCTTCTCTATAATTTTTTTTAAGTGAATATTTAAGAAAATGTAAGCACTCAATATAGAATGTTGTGAACCTATTGTATTACTTTCATTTCGTTTAAAAAAACCTTCATCTTGCATTTTGTCAATTTGGAAATTTTCATTGACTTTACCATAATCATGATAAATCAAAGCATTTACAAAAAGACTTTTAACAAAATCCCCAACCGTTTCAACTCGTTCTATTTTTGAATTAATCTTTATCAAGTCATATATCATGCTATCCAAAACAGCATCTAAGCTATGAACATGGATTAGCTTTGAAGCATAATCCATTAC
>JAHDHJ010000025.1 GCA_020631375.1 Saprospiraceae bacterium
TTATGTGAGTGGGTGATTCGTGATTCCATATGCTTCTTGTTATTTATTCGTGATTATGTGAGTGGGTGATTCGTGATTCCATATGCTTCTTGTTATTTATTCGTGATTCTGTGAGTGGGTGATTCGTGAATACTTTTGTTAATCACAAATCACACACTCACAAATAAAACATCATTCTTCCCTTTCTCCCATTAATTCAGTGTCCAATCTTTTTTTGAATAATTTATCCAATTGCGATTTTATTATCTCCTGATGGTTTCCCCTTGGCAAATCCCGATCTATCTTATATTTGGTATCCTTGATTTTAAAAGGCTCTACTATTCTTCTGGCTTTGGGTTCTACTTTTACAAAATATTCCTTTCGGTGAATGGTTTTGGAATAGATAGGATCCTTTACTCCGATGTCTATAAAAAATAATGATCTTTCTTTTTTAGTATTCAATTTATCCAGCCTACCCTGCTCGTGTTGGAAATATAAATAAACACCGGGACCTTTTAATTTCAAAATAATCCCAATAAACATTCCCTTGTCTTTCTTGAAATTAAAATTGAATTTATTTTTATCATCCGGATCGAAGGGAATCTTTTCATAATCCAACCTTGGAAAATAATCTTCCACTAATTTCATTTCTCCGTCTATTTCTTTTTCTATTTTTTGTTTTGTCTGTTCATTATAATATTTATCACTGAACCAAAGTGTTTCGGCAGAACTGATTTCGTATCCTTTTTCTTTAATTAATGGTAAATAAAAATCGAAAACCCATTCTGGATTTTTACCCATCATGGATAAATGGCAAGTATTATACTCTGAATTTATTTTAATGAATAAATCCAATTTTAATTGTTCATATTTTATTTCCCAATTTTTTATTTCATCAATAATTGCAGGGCGATATGGTTTCAGATCCATTATTGCCAAAGCCAATTCCATTTCCAATTCTTCTATTTCTTTGGTAATGGTTTTCATTTTTTCCTTTACCTCCAAATAATAGGTATAGTCCGTTCCATGCTGGGGGTTTTTCCAAAAACGCTCTCCTTTTTTCCTTTTCTTTTTTTCGAGCATATCCAATTCGCTGAGCATTTTCACATAGGTATTTCCCTCTTGCAAATAATACACATTCCTCCTGAAATCGGATGAAATATCAGCAGAATTATCCCGCTGCAATTCTTCCAACATCAACTCCAATTTCATGGCATCCGCTTCTATGTTTATTGCTATTTCATTTTCCTCTATTGAAATTGCAACTTCCAACTGGTCATTGCCATGTGTATTTAATTGTTTCGCTAACGGGGTGACAAGTTTTTCCCTCATCGCCCTTTGTAAATATCTGGCTCCGTACTTGGCATCGTAACCTTTTACCGCAATAAAATCCAATACTTCTTCCTTGATATCCAAGGACATTTTCCGGAATTTTACGCCTTCCCTTTTTTTGAACAATTCCATTTCCCGTTCCACTACGAAACGCATGGTTTCTTTGCCCAAAGGGCTAAAAGGCAATACCCGATCTATCCTATTGAACAGTTCTGGACGGAAGTGCTTTTCAACCGAACTTACGAAATGTGCATTCACGTCCGCCGTATCAATTTCCGAACTCCAACCTATCCGATTTCCTTGTAAGGATTGGGCACCGATATTGGAAGTCATGATGATAATCGTACTACAGAAATTCACTAATTTCCCTTGGCTGTCCGTCAATCTTCCTTCACCTAATACTTGTAATAATAAATCATAAAATGATGGATCTGCCTTTTCTATTTCGTCAAATAAAACAACGGCAAAGGGTTCTCTCCGAACTGCGGCCGTCAATAGACCTTCAGAATTATATCCTGCTCCGGTCAGTCGAATTACTGAATATGGACCAGAGAATTCACTCATGTCAAAACGAATGATTTTATCTCTTCCTCCAAACATGAATTTGGCAAGAATTTTTGCCATTTCAGTTTTTCCCACACCCGTTGGTCCAACAAATAAAAAAGAAGCAATGGGTTTTCCCTGGCGGGTCAATGCTGTTTTTACAGATGCCAAAATATCCACAACGGCATCCACACAATGATCCTGTCCGAATAAATCCCCTTTGAAATCCACTCGGATTTTTTTTGGGTGCATGGGCATTTCGGGATCTACGATGAATTGGGGCATTCCCGTATCTTCACAAAAATATTTAATCACTTCCGAACGTCCGATGTGTTGTGTATCTAGATCATCTGCTCTTCGGTTCTTTTTATTATTTAGAATAATGCTTTCCAAAAACCGTATCGGTTTTCCCGGAAAACCGGAATAGGGTGTATATCTTTTATTTAACCTCAATGTTTCCTTGACCGCTTCGGAATCGATTTTCAATCTGCTGGACAAAGCAATATCATTTACTTTTTTGAGGATGATTTCTTCTAAATCCTTTTTGGGTTCTTCTATTCTAATGACATTGAAAAGTGAAGAATAATTCGGGCTTCTCAAATCTATTTTTGCCAATTCCTCTTCCGTACATTCAGAGATCAAAGTAATTTCCCCTTTGACCAAATATGGTCTTAAATATTCCGCCATACTTACGGCGTTCCCCTCGTATTGTCCGACTTCGAAAAGTTCCATCAGGTTCCTTACAAAAAGGATGTCTCCCCTTTTATTCAAATCCTTGCAGAGATATGCCAAGTTTTCTTGCCAACCGACATCGGTTGTCAATTCCTTAATCATCGTGGAGGCGGTGGTTTCCCAAATTTCGGAATTGATATTGTGTTTTTTCCTTTGTCTTGCCAATTCCCAAATCAAGGTTGTTTTCCCTACGCCGGATCGACCTACCAAGATGGTATTGCGACTAAACTTCCCTTTCATTGCCCGAACAAGCTGGGTAAATTCCTTTTCCATTCCGAAAAGAATTTTCCTTGGCACACTAAGGGATTGTGCTACAAGGGGAAGAATCTCCTTTGCCTTTTCTTCTTGTAATTTTGATAATTCCGAAAGGGTATGATATTTAAAATTAATTTCTTCCTGTAAGAGTTCTACGGAATCGTACCAAACTGTTTCCACTATGCTTTGGACACTTTTCAAGCGATCTTTCCGGACAAATTCCAAGCGGATGCCATCTACCAATGCCTTTTCCAATTCTGTCGGCTCATCGGTAAAAACCTCTAAGCCTAAAACTGGTACGACAGCCCAAATACCCCTGTCTGTCTTCTTGAAAAAATATTTATATATCAATTCAAAATCGGGATAACTTATCCTGTCTTTAGCTCCTTTGAACGGCACTACTACTTCACCGTGGAAAAATTCGCCCTCTACATATTGATCGACTATGGTTTTATATTCACCCTTGTCTATGACCTTAGTTTGGAAAGCATTCCTGAAACTACTTGCCATCTGGTAGATAGTCGTATCTGCAAAGACCAACTGGTGGTGCATCATGGGCGTGAACAAATTTCCTCCTGATGCGAATTTGAGTTTGAATCCGTAAAACGGTATGGTAATGTTATGGGCCATTAATATTCTAATTTACTATGGGGTCAATAAGCACTATAAATTTCTTATATATCAATTTTGCAAGATACTTATATTTTGGTTTAAATATCTTAAAATCGAATAAAGCGGTGGTAAAATAGGGTGCAGGTGCAACTATTCTTAATCCAAAATCAGCTCCCAATATCCTACATCGAGCCATTTTCCGAATTTAAATCCTACTTCTTTAAAATGTGCTACTTTTTCGTATCCCATTTTTTCATGCAAAGCTACGCTTGCTTGGTTCGGCAAAGTAACTCCACCAATAATCGCATGTATATTCTGGGTTTTCAAGATACTGATTAATTCTGAATATAAAAGTGTCCCCAATCCTTTCCCTCTTACATCTTCCCTCAAGTAAATCGTCGTTTCTACCGAATGTCTATATGCACTTCTTGCTTTCCATTTCGAGGCATAAGCGTAAGCTAATATTTCATTATTTTCTTCAACAACTAGCCAAGGGAGTTTTGGGTCGTTCTCTTTTATTCTTCTTTCAAATTCGCTTGGAGGAACGATTTTTTCCTCAAATGTCACTACAGTATTCTTGATATAATAATTATATAAATCAGCGATTTGTTTAGCGTCGTCTAATCTTATTCGTCTAATCATTTCATACTATTTTCCAAGGTGTTCAATTCATTGAATATATCATTCAAATTTAAAAACCATTTTTTATTCATTCCTTTATTTTCCAAGGAACATTCTTTTTTCAATTCTAAAAAGAAATGTCCTTCCATTATTCCCATTTCCAAACATCGGGGATTATTTTCCGGAAAATAATCATCCAATTTTAATTGTCCTAAATTTTCTGATTCAAGGTCAATCACAAATATTTTGTTCTCTATAGAAGTTCCAGTTTAATTTTTGTTTTCCTCATGACAAATTCATATAATAAAAAACACCTCCGAATTTCAATAAGATTCCAGAGGTGTTTTTTATTCACATTTCTTTTAATCGAAATTAGAACGATGGGGAAATAAAGAATTTCACTCCGAATTTAGTAACGTCAGGATCGTCTCTTTGGGTTAATCTGAATACTCCATACAACTCAAATAATTTCAAGATATTCAAAACTCCTACACCTACTTCGACATAAGGTCCAGTCAAACCTTTTAATGGTGTATTGGGATCTTCGGCTAGCAATGCTGCATTATTATTACTTAATGTCCCATACAATCCTTTGGCATAAAGCATTGTCCTTAGTTTTAATTTTTTTATACCGGGTATGGAATTCATTATGAATCCATCAAAATAATGACGGACTTCTGCCGAAACATAAGCATCATTTACAAATTCCAAATCATCCATCAGGTTATATACGTGCCTGGTATAAATAAAACTCTTGCTTCCTTTATGTACCGTCAATAATGGATAAGGTACTGTCCCCCATGTTTTGGAAGCTCCCACTTTATAATATGTTCGCCCTATTTGGGTTGTGAGTTTTTGTTTAATTCCAAAATCCAAACGTTGGTAATTATAATCTCCTTTTAATGCGTCCTTTATTCCAAACGTCGCAGTAAAATGAATTACGGGAGCACTTATATCCACTGCTTCCCGATTGAACCCACCTTGTTTGGAGACCATCAACTGTCCTAAACCCCATTCTGTATTGACTGCCAACTCAAATGTTTTGACATCATTCCGCGAATCATCGAATGCTTCGGGTACTGTAAATGAACCTTCCCATTCGTAAACAATTTTATGCTTGGCGGAAAATTTATTCGTCAAACCTTTTATCCATTCCTTTTCATAGAATGCATAAGCTTCTCTGAGGAGGAAAAGATTATCCAATGGCGTTTTTCTAAATACGGCACTCAAAGTATGATCATGCGTGATATAAGAATTCCTTGTATTATAATCGGACCAATCATATTTATAATATCCGCCTATCATGTGCCATTTGTTGCTCTTCCTTTTCAAATGTACATTCACACCTAAATTATATTTCCAAAGCTTATCTTTTGTACCGTAAGCGGTATAGCCCTCTATTAGGAATTTATCCCTGAATTGTCTTGGATTGGTCCTCATTCCTATACGGAACCGGTTTCCTTCCAGTGCATTCCAACTCACAAATTGGTAGAATCTCCCTATCTCAACAGGTCCGGCATTAAAATATCCCGAAGACAAAACCCTTCCCAAATAAGCATAGGTTTTATAGGCTTTGGTTTTTTGAACTTTCTCTACCGTTTTATAAATATTGGCTTCGGTTTCGGTTAGTTCTTCGTGCCTTGAATGTTTCCAATACTCATCATTCCGTTTATAAGCCTCTTTCTCCACTTCTACAATATCTCCTTTGAATACAGTATCTTCATAGGGTTTATTCACTTCAATATCCTTGAGTGTCGTACTCTTTACGACCCGAACCGCTTGTTTTTCCTTATTTTCCGTAACGTTCAAAAGCACCATCATCCTTTCAGAATTCTTGAACCATTGGTTATTCCCCAAATTACTATAGGATTGTCTGACTTCCATCCCTGTAAGGAAATTCACATTTATCTGATCCAATACATAAACTTCCACCGATTTCACTGCCGCGGTTTCCTTATCTATCCAAGCTTCTCCGGTAAATGCCAGATCTCCTTTTCTCCTAGGCGTGAATTCTAATTGGTAACAAAATCTATCGTCAATATATGTGCTATCCGAAAGGAAATATTTATAGGTTACCAATCCTGCCTTAGAGAATGGGCTAGTGAAGCCCTTGCCTCCTATTTCTATCGTGTTTTCATAAATATCAATTTCCGGAAACGAATAATCCGCCATTGCAAAAATATTAATATCCTTTACTCCGGAAAATTGATCCGCCTTTACAATTTGCTTTTTCTTATTCGGTTTCTTTCTGTAATAAACATCCGTTACTTTCTCTTTCAATAATACAGGAAGGAAAACTTCCCCATTTTCTGTCGTATCCATATTTTCGAATACAAAATCGAAAGGTTTCAATATCTTACGTTTTTTGAACTTATCCTTCACATTGAAAAGATCGAACTCTGTTTTTGTATAATCTTCATAATAATAGTAATCATAATTACTAGGGCGGTTCTTGCTTTTATTCTTCACTACTCTTCTGTATAATGTGATGGCCGCAGTATCTTTTTTAGGTCTTGTACTTATTACTTCTACAACCGAACCAATAACTCCGGCGGTCATCTCCACTTCTATGAATTGTTCTTCTCCCGGTTTGATATCAATAACTACCGTTTCATAGCCTGTATATCCTACAGAAATGGAAGTGTAGGAAAGGTCCGTAGTGGAAATTTCAAATGAACCATCGAATTCGGCAGGTCCTCCAATGAAAGAATTTGTGAATATTACATCTGCGAAACTCAATTCTTCCTTGGTGTCCGCATCTTTTATCGTTCCTTTGACAACTGTGGTTTGTGCTGAAATAATTCCTATAAAGAAAAGGGAGGCAAATGTTGTGAATAATTTATGTAAGATCATTTTCTTGTATTCGGTTTATGACGTTCTTTAGACGCTTCGTTTTACCCAAATGTAACGCTAAAGACTGGACAATCGTTTTTCTTTTTGGCATATTAATTCGTTAAAATTGGCTGTAATTTATTAACATTTAGTCTGTATTAGGTAAAATGTTACCTTCAACTACAATTTTGTTTTGTATGGAAAAGCTCTTTATCTACTATAATTATGGATTCTGAAGTATAAATTTTACCTTGAATCCAAGAAAAACCACTATTTATATATGAACGAAAGTATAGAATTGAAATGGGAATGCTTTTCCTTTAGGGAATTGACATTAGAACAGCTTTATGCGATTCTTGCACTTAGGCAGGAAGTATTTATAGTGGAACAGGATTGCCCCTATTTGGATGCTGATGGCTGTGATCAAATGGGATGGCATGTCTGTGCTTATGACGACTCGGGAGACTTAGTCGCTTATTCCAGAATTTTGCCGAAAGGCATAAGTTACGAACATTACCCTGCCATAGGCAGAGTGATTACTTCAGCTAAAATCAGAGGGAAGAAAAAGGGAAGGGAATTGATGGAAATTTCCATTAGAGAAACGAGAAAACATTGTGGGAACGAAGCCATAAAAATTTCTGCACAAAGTCATTTACAAAATTATTATGGCTCTTTAGGATTCAGGGCTATCGGAGGAGGATATCTCGAGGATGGGATACCACACATAGCGATGTTATTAGAAAATGAATAACAAATCTTCACATATATTCTTATCCTTATTATTCTGTTTTTTTGGAATTGGGATATGGGCACAGACATTTTCATTTAGAAAATTAACTGTCGAGGATGGTCTGCCTAGTTCCTATTTATATGATATTGTCCAAGATAAAGATGGTTTCATTTGGTTAGCCACGGAAGAAGGAATCTGTAAATTCGATGGAATTTCCTTTGAACAGAATCCTATACCGGAATTATCCTCCGAAGAAGTAATTAATTTATTTTTCGACTCCAAAGGCAGGCTTTGGATGAGTTTGATAAATGGACAGGTAGTTTATTATGAGGATGGCGTACTCCATAATGTTTCCTTGGAGGATTTTTCCTTAAACAATCAAATCGTAGTTTTAAAAGAAGATTCAGATCAAAAGGTTTGGATAGTTACCCGATCTAAAAATGCTTTTAGGTTGGATTCCATCTATAGGGGGAAAATTGTAAAATATAAAAACTTTCCGTTCCCCCAAAATGCTGCACGGATAATGGAATGTACAGAGGAGAGTAATTTTTTTTTCGGAAAAGAGGATTATTCCGAAATTAATAATGACTCAATAATAAAGAAAGCCTATCCAAAAGAATTTTCTGTACACTATCCTGTTTTTTCCACAATTAAGGGAAAAAACATTTTTTTTACTGATTCCGAAAATATTTATTCTCTTAATTGTGAAGACAAAAAAATTTCATTACACTTTACAAAATATCTGAAATATATTGACAAAGGGATCAACTCAATCAATATAGATAAAGATGGGAATTTTTGGCTGGGTTCAAAAGATGGGCTTCATTTCCTCCGCCATAATAAAGATGACGACTACACAATACACCATTTATTAAAAGGGCATTTTGTAGGTATTGTTTTCCAAGACAAGGATGACAATTTTTGGGTCACCACCCAAAAGGATGGTCTTTTCTTTATCCCCTCCACTCAAATTAATGTATTGGATAAGAACAGCGGACTTTCAAATAACCGAATAGCCACTATGGCATTGCATAATGATGGTAATATCATAGCCGGTTATGATGACAATAGTTACAATTTCATTTCTATTATTCCGGGAACAAAACCTGAAATCCTCCATCAGGACAGACTCACAGAAATGAATTATGAAATATATGATTTGCTAAGTCATCCAGATGGAAATATTTATTTTTTTTCATCTGCAGGTTTATTTATAAAAGCGGAAAATTCTCCTGCCGTTAAAAAACAATACTTTTCTTTCAAGGTAGGGAAATATGCCAAAGATGGAAGTATCTGGGCAGGGACAAGCTTTTCCACTATACGATTGGATGGGTATGATAAAATATTAAATGAACGAACTTATGCCCTAGCTCCCATTAGTGAAAATGAGGCATGGATAGGTTCGGTAAAAGGATTGTATCATTACACTACAGAATCCGGTGCAAGGAAAACCAACGTAATAAATAGTGATACCGATATTCGATCATTAGAAATTTCCTCTAGTGGAGATCTATGGGTAGGATGCAAATCTGATGGAATTTATATCCTAAAGGATAATAAGATTAAAAAACATTTTACCATAAATGACGGACTTCCATCCAATAGTTGCAGACATATTTATTTGGGAGATCATTATGCTTGGATTGCCACCAACAATGGGATCGCCAAAATTTCCTTAACAGATCACACTATTACCATTATCAATCAAAATGACGGTTTGCCCTCTAGGGAAATCAATGATATTTTAAGAAAAGATGAGCTTATCATAGCAGCTACGAATGGAGGCATCGCTTATTTCCCCCATGATATAAAAACCCGTTCTCCAAAACCGAGTATCAATGTAAACGCTATCCGCATCAATGAAAAAGATACCCTAGTACTCCCCTCATATCAATTGGAATATGAGAATAATAATATCAAGGTTGATTTTGTCGGAATTGCATTCCAATCAGTAAAAGATTTGGTTTATAATATCAAAATGGAGGGTTTGGATGAGGACTGGCTTAGTTCTGAGGTAGGAAAGGCTGAATACCCCTCCTTATCTCCAGGAAGCTATACGCTTTTGATAAAAGCAAAGACACTTGATTCTGATTGGTCTGATATTACTTCTATTCGTATTGAAATAATGAAACCCTATTGGAACCGTTGGTGGTTTTTTATTTTGATGACTGTCCTTATGCTACTTACTATGGGGTTGATCATTTATTCCATTGACCAGAGAATCAAACAAAAAAATGCAATCGAAGATAATTTGAGAAAATCCAGACTTACTGCCCTGCGTTCCCAGATGAATCCGCATTTCATGTTCAATAGCCTAAATTCCATTCAGGAATTTATTTTAATGAAAGATAAAAAATCTGCTAATAAATATCTTTCCCGGTTCTCAAAATTAATGAGGGCTATTTTGGATATGTCCGATGTAAACGAAATTACTTTGGAAAAAGAATTGAAAGCTTTGGAATTATATTTGGATTTGGAAGCCATGAGATTTGAGGGGGAATTCGAATATCATATTCATTTGGATAAAAATATAGAAAAAGAAAGTGCCATGATTCCATCAATGCTTATCCAACCTTATGTGGAAAATGCAATTAAACATGGTTTGATGCATAAATTCCATAACCGAAAATTAAACTTGAGTTTTGCAAAAGAGGGAGAATATCTTGTTTGTACTGTTGATGACAATGGCATCGGTAGAAAAAAAGCTATGGAAATTTCCCAAGAATATAAACGGAGTCATCAACCCAAGGCAATGAGTGTTACAGAGGAAAGGTTAACTTTATTAAACTCTGCTTACCAAGATGATTTAAATTTAAAAATAATTGATAAAACAGATGAAAACGGACTGGCTTCCGGCACTAAAATAATTATTTATATCAGACAAAAAGAATAGGTGTTTTTTTGTTATGGAGTAGGCAAAATATAACCTACTCATTTTGACTTGCTAATTTATCATTACTCTGCGTTAAAAAGCCTAGTGATAGCTAATCTATCCCTACCTTTCTGCCTTGACTACCCCCCTACGTCAATAGTTTATTTATTGCCTACCCCCTTATGCATTTACGAATGCCCAAAACAAAACCAATCCAAGAAAAATAATTCCAGTAATTTTTTTCTTTATTTTTAAAATACATATCCAAGCAAATAAAATTAAAAATTCTCCAAACAACATCGACAATGCCGGATAACCTAAAACATGTGGTTTATCTACAACTTCCCACATATCCCCTTTCTCTAAAACTATCAAGAAAAAGAATATTCCTAAAAACATCATTAACATTCCAAAAATAAATAAAAGAGTAGTTTTTACTTTTTTGTATTTTATGATTTTTAAAAATAGATATGTACTTAAATTCGCTAAGAAAAAAAGATACAACACTTCTCCAACGATATATAATGAAATTCCGAAAGCATCAAATACATCCAAAGAAAAAACGTATAAATTCCAAAACATAAAATTAATCAGCGCTCCTAGAAATATTCCTAAAAACAAAAAAGAATCGAGTTTTTTTCTTTTGATTTCAGGAGCATCCAATATTTCATCATTATAAACCATGTTTTTATTTTAGGCTTCAAGATAAGATGAATTATTCCTAAAACGAAAATCACATCCTTATTTTCAATTCAAAGTAATCCACATAAAAAAGGAATCATTCTGTAATACAGAATGATTCCTTTTTTTTAAATTTCCAATTTTTTTTTACAATATTATTAGAAACTATAAGGCAGCACCTCATTCCAACCTGCAACAGAAATATTAATATTATTATAACCCTCTTCTTCCAAAGGAGTCAAATCAAAATCAATATCTCTTGTGACCAACGCTTCGCAATCATCATTATCATCCAAAATTAATACCACATCCAACATCGCAGGAATAGTAAGCGGAAAATTAGCCGTTGATCCTAATAAATCGAAAGACACTAAATCATCTCCGCATCCGCCGCCATACTGAATACTTGCCGTTAGGCAATTTCCTGTCACTTCGACATTCGTAAAAATAAAGGTATCCCCAACAGTAGGATTATTCGTGTCCAATAAGATTGCTTCTCCACAAACGTCATTTGGAGTTTCGGTATTATCATCTTCACAAGCATTAAACAACAGAGACATTAAGGACAGGATTATTATCATATTCAATTTCATAATCATTAAATTTATTTATTTATCAAAATAAAACTCTCACCCATATAGACGTATCCAATCAACACTTTGGTTGGGTATCCAATGAAATTTTATTTATCTCTTTGGCTAAAATGCCAATTCTAAACATGCTAAGTGCTTCGAGGTATTTAATCGAGTAATTCCACGAACACGAAACAATTAGAGAAATCCGTGTAAATTAGTGGCGGAAAAAACTGCCACGAATCCACACGAATCCCACGAATACCAGATTATTCATTGCTGAATTCAATACGCTAGAAAGGTAAGGAACCCATTATTAAATTCATACTTGTTTAAATACCTCGAAGCATTTACCATATTAAGCAACTACACAACAATAAGTATTTCATTCCATAAAATATCCAAGAAGGAGGCAAAAGCCTTATCTTTGCACTCAGTATCTTAATCATATCACTATATGCAACCAGTAGCACCATACCAACCCAAGAATAAAATCAGACTTGTAACTGCCGCATCCCTTTTTGATGGGCATGACGCTGCCATTAATATTATGCGTAGAATCATGCAATCATCCGGTGCGGAAGTGATTCATTTAGGTCATAACCGTTCCGTACACGAAATCGTGAATACGGCGGTACAGGAAGATGTACAAGGGATTGCCATCACTTCTTACCAAGGAGGGCACAATGAGTTTTTCAAGTACATGTATGATTTACTCAAGGAACGTGGAGCCGGACATATCAAGATTTATGGCGGCGGTGGCGGAACCATTCTTCCTACGGAAATTAAGGAATTGATGGATTATGGCATCGCTCGGATTTATTCTCCGGATGATGGCAGGACGATGGGATTGCAAGGTATGATTAATGATGTCTTACAAGGTTGTGATTTCCCTTCCGGTCAAAATTTGAATGGAGAGGTTAAAAAATTGAATATAAAAGACCAAGCTTCTCTCGCCCGTACCATTTCTGCCGTAGAAAATTATCCAAAAGAGAGCGAAGTTTGGCTGACAGAACTCCGAGCAAGTATCAAGGATTGCAAAACACCCGTTTTGGGAATTACGGGAACGGGAGGTGCCGGCAAATCTTCTTTGGTGGATGAATTGGTGAGGAGATTCTTACTGGATTTTGAAGATAAGACGATAGGTGTCATTTCCGTAGATCCATCCAAAAGAAAAACCGGAGGAGCATTGTTAGGGGATAGGATACGGATGAATTCCGTCAATCACCCAAGGGCATATATGCGTTCATTGGCGACACGCCAATCCAATCTTGCCTTATCCAAACATGTACAAGGAGCAGTGGATATTTTCAAGGCAGCAGGTTTCGATTTGATTATTCTGGAAACTTCGGGTATTGGACAATCCGATACGGAAATCATAGATCATTCTGATGTTTCCTTGTATGTAATGACACCGGAATATGGTGCTGCTACGCAATTGGAAAAAATAGACATGCTGGATTTTGCGGATATTATCGCCTTGAACAAATTCGATAAGAGAGGTGCTTTGGATGCTTTGCGGGATGTCAAAAAACAATACCAACGCAACCATAACATGTGGCATGACCCAATAGAGGGAATGCCCGTTTATGGAACGATTGCCAGCCAATTCAATGATCCGGGCATGAATAACCTGTACAGGCAAATCATGGATAAGATCGTAGAAAGAACAAGTGCAGATTTACAATCAACTTATGGAATTACGGAGTCCATGAGTGAAAAAATATATATCATTCCGCCTAAGCGTACCCGTTATTTGGCAGAAATCGCTGAGAACAATAGACAGTATGATGCTTGGGGAGAAAGACAGTGCAATATTGCCAGAAGGCTATTCGGTCTGAAGCAATCCATTGAGCATATCCAAGAAGCTGAAAGCGTAGAAAGCAGGGATGCGGTTTTGGAAGTATTGAGGAATCAGTATGCGGATTTGGAACTGGATTTAGATGGTCGTTGCAAAAGGATATTGGATACTTGGGAGGAAAAGAAAACAGCTTATGCTGCGGATGAATTCATTTATAAAGTAAGGAACAAGGAAATTAAGGTGCCTACACATAGCCTTTCATTATCGCATCAAAAAATCCCGAGGGTTTCCTTGCCTCGATTCAAGGATTGGGGAGAAATCCTCCGTTATGTCTTACAGGAAAATGTACCTGGCGAATTTCCTTATACTGCCGGTGTTTTCCCTTTCAAAAGGGCAGGAGAAGATCCGACTAGGATGTTCGCCGGTGAGGGCGGACCGGAACGGACGAATAAACGTTTCCATTATGTTTCGGTAGATATGCCTGCGAATCGTTTGAGTACTGCATTTGATTCGGTCACCTTATATGGTGAGGATCCGGATCACCGTCCCGATATTTATGGGAAAATCGGAAATTCGGGTGTGAGCGTTTGCTGTTTGGATGATGCGAAAAAATTATATTCGGGTTTCAATCTTTCCTTGCCCAATACCTCGGTATCCATGACCATCAATGGTCCTGCTGCCACGATTTGTGCTTTCTTTTTGAATGCTGCCATCGATCAGCAATGCGAATTGTATATCAAGGAAAATGGTTTGGAAGATGTGGTGGAAGCCAAATTCAAAGAGGTTTATGATGACAATAATTTGCCCCGCCCTAAATACAATGCTCCTATTCCTAAAGGAAATGACGGATTGGGTTTGATGCTCCTTGGGTTGACGGGAGATCAGGTATTGGAACCGGAAGTTTATGCTGAAATAAAAACGAAGACTTTGGCTGCCGTTCGTGGAACAGTTCAGGCAGATATATTAAAAGAGGATCAAGCACAGAATACTTGTATTTTTTCTACTGAATTTTCCTTGCGGCTCATGGGTGATGTCCAGCAATATTTCATTGATGAAAATGTAAGGAATTTTTATTCTGTTTCCATTTCGGGTTATCATATTGCGGAAGCGGGTGCGAATCCTATTTCGCAATTGGCGTTCACCTTGTCTAATGGTTTCACTTTCGTGGAATATTACCTTTCGAGGGGAATGGATATTAATAAATTCGCCCCTAATCTTTCTTTTTTCTTTTCCAATGGCGTGGATCCGGAATATGCGGTCATCGGCCGTGTGGCAAGAAGAATTTGGGCGAAAGCCATGAAAATGAAATACAACGCTAATGAGCGTAGCCAAAAATTAAAATATCATATCCAGACTTCTGGGCGTTCCTTGCATGCCCAGGAAATTTCTTTCAATGATATCCGTACCACTTTGCAGGCATTATATGCCATTTATGACAATTGCAATTCATTGCATACGAATGCTTATGATGAAGCTATTACAACACCTACAGAGGAATCTGTAAGGCGTGCCATGGCGATCCAAATGGTCATCAACCACGAATTCGGTCTGGCTAAGAATGAAAATCCGAATCAGGGTTCTTATATTATTGAGGAATTGACGGATTTGGTGGAGGAAGCGGTGCTGATGGAATTCGAAAGGATTACGGAACGTGGCGGTGTTTTGGGCGCTATGGAAACGATGTACCAAAGAGGAAAGATCCAAGAGGAATCCTTGTATTATGAAACGCTGAAACATACGGGTGAATTTAAAATCATTGGTGTGAATACTTTTCTTTCCAAAGATGGTTCGCCGACTATTATTCCAGAAGAGGTAATTCGTGCTACGGAGGAAGAAAAATTGGACCAAATCCAAACGCTTCAGAATCTAAGCAAAGCTAATGAGGAAAAAGCGACTAGGCTTTTAAAAGAATTGCAGGAATTGGCTATCGGGAATGGAAATGTTTTTGAAAAATTAATGGAGGTAACTAAATATTGTTCTTTGGGACAGGTGACGAATGCCTTGTATGAAGTTGGTGGACAGTACCGGAGGAATATGTAAGGGTGTTCGGGTGTGGACGTGTTCAGGTGTGGACGTGTTCAGGTGTTCGTGTGCGGACGTGTACGGGTGTAGAAGTTCTAAAAAAAATTAGGGTGTGTGGATCTTGATGTATTGCATTCGCTAACGAGAAAATCAGCTTGGTGTTTCTTGACAATTGGATTTTGAGTAGGGAATTCCCCTTTCAATAAGATTGATATTATTCATTATTATCAATCTTATTGGAAGGGAAAAGAATTGCTGCTGCAAATCCGTAAAATGCTAACCAATGTCCTGAAAACCCCCTCAATTCATTTGCCTTATAGTGATTATATTCTTGTTCCGTCAAAGTCTTAATTAACTGTCCATGGTTGTGCAAAATATATTCTCCGTCCCAAATATCAGGAATTCCAAGGTGAAAAATAAAGCACCATATAAAGTTTATAATTGCATAGAAAAACCCTCCAATTGCAATTGTTTTCAACCAAGTCGGCGTTTCTTTGAAAATAATTTTAAAAAAACCAAAAGGCTTCATTCTGTTCAACACTCCTGATTTTTTATATTCTCTCAGTTCTTCATTATTTTTCATTTCAATAATAGCAGGTATCCAAACAACAAAAACACCTATATGCAAAAGCCAAACAAAAGGTACTTTGTCTGTTATATTAAAACCAGCAAGTGAAAGTAAATGAACAATTAGTCCTAACACCCAACCTGTAGCTGCAAAATAAAATAGGTTTTTTTTCATCAAATTGAATTCATCAAAACCATTCAAATCATATATCTAATATTATTGGTTCATTCACCAATTTATAATTAAAATTTAGAACACTTGCATTTACAAATGTGCAATTTTCTTTTTCTATGACACCGTAGTCTTCATGGATATGACCAAATGCATGGATTTTAGGTTTTATTTTTTTGACTATATTTTGTAATTCTTCACATCCTACATGTACTCCTCTTACCGTTTTATCCAATATTCCGAAAGGTGGTCCGTGGGTCAATAAAATGTCTGTATTTTCAGGAATGAGATTCCAATGAATGAGAATTTCTTCTCCCCTTTTCCTATTAAATGCCCAATCAAAAAACCAAGGTTGGATTGGTGAACCCCAAATGAATTTCCCTTCTATTTCAATTCCACTATCATTCAGGTAAATAATATTATCTGGAATTATTTTTTTTATTTTATGTTCTTCTTCTTTTTCAAAATAAAAATCATGGTTTCCCGCAATAAATATTTTATATCTATAATCCAGTTTTTCAAACCATTCAAGAAATCCTTCAATTTCAGATATAGTTCCTGTAGAAGAAACATCTCCAGTGTGAAAAACAATATCACCTTCGGGCAAGATTAAATCACTGTGTTTTCCGTGAGTGTCTGATATGAAAATGGCTTTCAATTTTTATTTATTTTTATTTTTTCAACACATCCCGAATACCATCCAGTCCATCTACGAATTTGCTTAATTGTGCGATGACTTGAGACATGGGATCATTTCCGTCCATGTTTTGGAAAATCTTATTTTTATTAAATGCTTTTTTGATTTCTTCCCAACGGGAATTTTCTTCTTCATTTAATTGTCCCATCAATTCTTTTAATTTCAAGAAATTCGCTTCTGCTCCTGTGGTCAGGGTTTGGCTTTCTCCTTCGTAATGGGAAAGGATTAATGTTTCCAATTCATCATCGTTCATTACAGGAACAATTTTTTCTGCTAATTTATTCATGTTCCGGTATGAACCTTGTAATTTAAATGCTGGCTCAGTTCTGTAATCATCCGCCATCGCAGCGGAACGGATATATTCCAAATTCACTTTCAAAATTACATTTCTTATTCGTAACATTTTCTGTAATACGGAAACGTATTCATTTAATTCTTCGGGCGAATGATTCGCTTCGAAATCCAATCCTTCTTTCGAGCCTGTTTCCGCTAATTTAATTACAGCATAAACATCCTTCATTGATTTATTGGACAAGCGTTGCAATGCGGAATTTGATGTCAATGAATTTTCTACATAACTCAAACCAAATACATCCGCAGTGTCCCCAATAATATCTCCCAAATTATAAATATCGGACCTGTTCGCCAACATATCCGGAATTTGGAATTTATCTCCGCTCTCTGTATATGGATTTCCTGCCATGACTACGCAGACTTTTTTGCCTCGCAAATCATAGGTTTTGGAACGTCCTTTATATACGCCTTCTATTTTTCTTTGTCCATCACAAAGGCTGATGAATTTTTGTAAAAACTCAGGATTGCAATGTTGGATATCATCTAAATACAACATGATATTATCTCCCATTTCCAATGCCAAATTCAATTTATGCAATTCTTGTTTGGCTGCCATATTATTAGCATCGGCAGGATCCAATGAGGTCACTTGATGACCGATGGCAGGACCGTTTATTTTCATAAACACCAATCCCAAACGGTTGGCAATATATTCCATCAATGTGGTTTTACCGTATCCCGGAGGAGAAATCAATAATAACATTCCCATCCGATCCGTACGGGTATTGTCCCCAGCGGTTCCGATTTGTTTGGCTAAGTTATCCCCGAAAATAGGCAAATAAACTTTATCAATTAATTTATTCCTTACGAATGAACTCAAGACTCTTGGTTTGAATTCTTCCAAACGCATTTGCTCTTTTGATTTATCCGTTAATTCTTTTTTCAGTTTTTGGAAAGCATTGAATTGGGGAACAATTGTATTTTGATAATCATTCATTTTCAAAATAAATGCATTAAAATCCAAATGGTAATTCCCTTCCTTAAGTACAGAGTGCTCTCCATGCATTCCGGAAATATCAACACTTGTTTTCGTATTGACAACTCGTTTTTTATTGAAATCATTTATCAATAATAAAGCGGCTGCTTCATCCAAGAAATCCTGATAATGATCTACTTTTAATTTATCCATGAATGCCTGCACCCATTTCCGAACCAATTGGAATTGCTCAATGGTTTCGCCTTCTAAATCTTGGATTGATTTATCAAAAATCGTTACAGATTTTTTCTGCTGAATATATTTTTTAAATTCTGTGAATAATTCTTCCGCTTCCTTGGAAATAATAAATGAATTATTCTGACTTAATTCTTGGAAAATATATCCGGCAACATCTTTTGCTTCCACATTCAAAAAACCAGAACCAAGCAAAGGTTTTATTTCTTCGCACAAATCTTCTACCAAATAATCGAATTCTTTTGTTTCCGGAAAAACATCGATTATTATTTTTGCAGAACTGAATTGTTTTGCAAATAATTCTTTTTTATCCTCAGGTAATAAACGTGTCCAAATTATTTTGGCGGCAGCCCGAACATTGGGAGCAAACCGCAATAAATCTATTTTATCATATAAATTCAATAATTGCAATAAAATAGCAGCGGCGTCTTCATCATGTATTCCTTTCGTGTATCCTTCCGTATATTTTTCCTGTGCTATTTTTTGTACAAAAATATTCAATTTATTCTTGGCTAATAATTCTTCTTTATCGAATTGATTGAAAATGGAATAAGCCAAATATTCGGCACGATAGACTTTTTTATTTTCAGAAATAAGGGATTGATCCCAAACATTTTTTGTAGCAATAAAATCTTCATCTTTTATTTCCTCATAAAAATCCGTACCTGTCAAATGAAAATACATTTTACCTTCTTGGTAAACCGTCGTTAATTCCATCGGTTGCACATTCACGCTGAATGCGTGTTTGCCCATACGGATTACATTTTCGCCATCTACGAATAATTCTTTTTTATCCCTTAATTGACGAATGGTTTCTTCCTTGAGTGTTTTTAATCTTGTCCGTACGGAATCCGCCTTATTGCTATCTTCTAATTCTATTAATTGATTGACAATATCACGTACTTTATCAATCATTAAATCAGCAGCGAAAAAACCATTGATTTCCGAAACTTCCCTGAATTGTTTTACCCTATTTTGTATGCCGTCCAAAATTCTTTCGGCAGCACGTTGCAAGGAAGCAGTCCGATTGTTCCTTGCTTCGGTTAATGATTTTTTCTTTGCCTCGAAGGCATTATAAATTTCTTCCCTTTTCGTTCCTAACTGCTCGGTAAATTCATCGAACTCCACAAACTTCCCTTCCAATTCTTCCAACTGAACCATCAGCTTGGTTAAATACTCGTCACATTTATTCGGCGTATCCGAGACATCCATATAATTAATGATGCCTTGATCCAATAATTTAATTTGTGCATTGTATTCAGCGACGGCTTCCGTTCCCATCAATGCGGAACGTTTTCTTTTTACGGCTGCTTTTGTCTGATTCAAACCGCCATACATTCCGGAAATATTATCTATTATCCGAGTGGTCTGGGTAGCATCATCAATTTTTAAATTACTGACGATTTCTATTAGCATTTCCAAATCCGTTCCTATTTGTTGGACTTCTTCTTCTAATACTTCGCCCTCTTTATTTGTCGTAACATTTTCTACTTCTTTTTCTTTTTCTGCAATTCTTTCTTGGTAAGGAACCAATGCTTCATCCCTTAATAAATATGCCACACATTGTTCGGAAATTGATTCATAACTAGAAGAGGCTTTATTTTCCAATTCCTCTATCAATGGCAAATTCGTATATCGCAATTCTTTTAGGGAAATAATTTCTCCCCTTAATTTCCGCAAGTCCGCCAAGACTTCCACAAAATCATCTATCGCATCAAAAGTCCCTCTATCCGATTTTTTAAATATTTCTTTCGCCCGTGCTTGGACTTTTTCTATTTCTTCTTTGGTGTTTTTTTGTATGCGTATTTTTTTATCAAATTCTTCAATTGCGGAATTCGATGTTTGCCGAATCTGACGAATGGGACCATCTAACTCGTAAGCTTCTTTTTTATTTATCCAATAATAGGCATCTACTACATCGGTACATTTTTTTACCAAATCCGCATACAAACCCGCATAGGAATCTTCCTTATTTGCCAATACAATTATTTCCCTACATTCGGACATCGCTTTCACTATGTCCTTATTCCCAACTTTAAATAAATAATTATCCGTATGTTCGGATTTAATTTGCTCTCCTTGTGTAAATGGCGTTTGCCAGATTTGTACAACGTGATGTTTCGTGGGATCGTCTTCGGATTTAAAATAAGATAATTCTCCGTTGGGAAAAACGGTATATCCATGACAAACAATCGGTGTGGCAACTTGTTGTTGAATAATATTATACATCAACAAAACATAGGTTCCTCTTTTTTGATTATAAAAAACATAGATATAATCTTCTCCATTCGGCGAAGCAATTCTTCTCTCAAATGTTTTATCCGATATTTTATTATCAAATATTTTAAATTCGCCTGTCTGTAAATAATACCCATTCGCAAATATCAATCCCTGATTATCCGGCAATAAAACACCAGAATCTTCCAAGGCATTTACCCGCTTGACTTCATTTAATTTTTCATTAAAAACAAAATACCTAAAATCCTCTTGGTAAGGGCGTATTTTAATGGCAATTAAATTGCCTAAATCCGCATATAAAAATTCCGCATCGTCCAATGTCTGATCCGGATATTCCACATCTTCCCTGTAAATCCCCAAACCGTCATTGGTATTGTCTTCTATTTTTATAGTCAGATCCCCGCCTACGGTTTCTACAAAAACCCGATCCAAAATAGAAATGTGTGGATGTCTTCCAGAGCGTTGGTTTTCTCGTGTTGCCCTTTCCCATTTGAATTCATATTGGTCCGGAAAACGGACTTCATGGTCGCTTCTATTATCTATATAAGTTATTTCGTTTCCCTTGACCAACCATTTGAATGCCTTAATATCATTTTCATTTTCGGAGACTTGGAACACCATATATAAATATGCGCCCAAACGAATAAATTTAGAAAAGAAAGCATTTTTATAATAACGATAAATATTATTAAAATCTACTAGGAATTTTTCATTTTCAATAATTCCCAAATCCGTAGCAGCGAAACCATCCCCCTTAAATTCATAAGCGGAAAAAACATCTTCTAATTTTATACCGGACCGCAAACCGACATGAACATTATATCCAAATAAACAAACATTTCCTAATGCCAAAATATCCCGTGCTACGCAATAGTTGTCCGTGTTAATTCTGTCATTAGCAATTAATTTGGTTTCTACCGCACCGAAAACTTTTTTCCGTTCCTCATTCAATTGAGATAGACGGGTATTCAAATCACCCGTTTGGTTCAATAAACGGTTGCGTATAATTTCGTATGTTCCGGTTTCTAGTTGATTGGTATTTGCCATACTTCTAGTTTGTTAAGGATTCGTAATTGGGTGTTTATTTTTAGTTATTTCCTTTATTTACATTTCACGATTATCGTGTGCGAGGTGATCAAACACCACGCACGGCGAGGAGTTTAAAAGAACCACATTTCACTCTCTCGCCGTGTCAGGTGTTTGATCACCTGACACACGCAACGCACAAACCTCAAGCCAAGTAAAAATTCGTTAAAAAATCGTATTGATTTTTTCCATTCACATAAAAACCAAAAGAAGAAAATTCATAATCCTCTGGTTTCTTTGCCAAGTTCCATTTTTCTTGAATTGGATTATTATGCAAATAATTCATTTTCTGTTCTACTATGTTGTCATGCGTTAATTCTACAGATAAGGGTCTGTCTTTCCAAATTTGATATTTTCTATCTTGCCTATTTGATTTAAAATTCTCCAATATTTCTAAATCATTATTAAGCATATGTAGTTTCATTTGTTGAGCTGTGAATTTTAAAAATCGTTGTTGGATTTTTGATAATTCGGTTTCTCCTCTTAATTGCCAAATCAAATGTATATGGTTTGGCATAATAACAAATGCATAAACAAAGACACTTTTTTCTTTAACCAAATATGACAAACTATCTGTTATATATTTTTTATACAAGTCGTTTTCAAGAAGTGGAAACCAGTCCTTGATAGTCGCTGTGGTGAAGTATATGTCGAAATATTTAGTGTACATATTTTATTGTTTCGGTCGTTGCTTGTGTCAGGTGGACAAACACCTGAGACGGCAAGAACTTCTTTTCCGTTTATAGGATAAATTCTCCTTATTGCGAGCAATCATATCTGCTCCTGATCCACCAAATCCCATAGTTGTAATTTATAGGTTAGGAAAGAGCAGTTTCAGCTCGGAAGAATCCAAACCGAAACTGCATTGTTTATTCATTACTTCAATAAATTACTCGCCTTTACATTTCCTATTCCTACCGTATTCACCAAATCCATTAATTCGGCGACCATTCCTCTATCGGAATCCGAAACATTGTCCCTTAATTTCAACATCAAGGCTGCCATGGTCAAATTTTTAATATCATCTGTTCCGAAGCCAGCGGAAGATGTCAATGCCTTTACTTTATCTATTAAATTTCCTCCTCCCAAAAGATTGGATTTCACAGAGGATAAAGTTTTGCTATTGTCTATCAATCTATCTACTGCCTTGCCATTATTAATGGCTTTCATAATATTATTGATGAAAGTTTCCTCTCCTCCTACGATGTCAATATTCGCAGATTTGAAAGCTTCCGCCAATGCTAATGCCTGAGCTTCTGCAATGGCTTTCTGAATATCGATTTCCGCTAATTCCACCGCTTGGTCTTTCGCCAATCTCAATTTGAATTCTTCATGCTCCTTGCCTACGCCATCCAATTTCTTCATCGCCAATGCTTTTTCTTCCACGCCTTTGGCTTCCGAAATTGCTTTCAACTCCATCACTTTCGCTTCTGCCATTCCTTGCTCTTCCGTGACTTTGGCTTGTGCCAATCCTTGCTTTTCCATCGCTACGGATTTGTACTCGATTCCCTTGGCTTCTGCGATGGCTTTTTGCTCCATGACTTTCGCTTCTGTCAATCCCTCCATTTCATGAGCTTTGGCTTTCGCTTCAATAACTTGTGCCTCGGACAAACCAAGTGTCGCTTCTTCTGCCGCTTTCGCTTCTGCAATAATCTTTCTGGATTCCGCATCTTTCTCAGCCGCTTTCATGGCTGCTTCCGCATCAATCAATATTTTCTGGGCATTGATTTGAGCAGATAATTTTTCTGCCTGAGCAATCGTTTCTTTCTCAATCTTAATCGCTTCCCCGATTTCCTCAGCATTGATAATCGCTACGTTTTTCTTTCTATCCGCTTCCGCAATCGCTCTGGTGTCCTTGATTTTTTCTTCTTCTTCCACCACTTTCTTTTCTACCATGATCCTATCACGAATCACATCCTGGATATTCTTTTTCTCTTCTTCGACTGCTCGGGTCTTTTCGATTTCAGCCAAGGTTACGATTTTCTCCTTTTCGGTTTGCTCCAATAAACGATCCTTTTCCACTCGCTCGTTTTCTACCGCTTCGGTTCTTTCCTTGTTCTTCGCTGCTACAATAACCTGACGCAGTTTATTTTCTTCCGCAATATCCAATTCTTCCTGAGTTTTGATCCTCACCAATTCCCCTTTCAGACGCTCCTCTTCATTGACCTTTTGGATTTCCGCTTCTTCACGGGCTTGGATATTGGCAATTTCCCTCTTTTGACGCTCTTCCTTTTCTGCCAATTGTCTATCATATTCCAAAATTGCTTCACGAGCTTCCACATCTTGCTCCCTCAAGGTTTTTTCTTCTTCCCTACGGATAAAGTTTGCCTTTACTCTTTGGTTAGCAGTCAATTCTGTGATTTTCTTGATACCTTCTGCATCAAGGATATTGTTGTCACTCAAAAATTCGATAGGCGTCTGCTCCAAATAATCAATTGCACAATCATCCAAGACATATCCATTCAAATCCTTTCCTATGGAATCCAAAATCTTTTTCTTGAAATCATCCCTAGAATCGTATAATTGCTCGAATTCCATTTGTTTACCAACTGTTTTCAATGCTTCAGAAAACTTGGCTTCGAATAGATTTTTAAGCGTTTCCGGATCAGATGCTCTTTTACAACCAATGGTTTGGGCTACATTCTTAATATCATCCATGTTCTTATTTACCCGGACGAAGAATACCACCTTGATATCTGCCCGGATATTATCCATACAAATTAATCCATCTTCTTTCAATCGGGCGATTTCAATTGTCTTAACAGATAAGTCCATCATTTCCATCATATGGAGAACCGGAACGACATGCATTCCTTTATCGTATTCCACATGTGTCCCTCCTTTACCTGTTCTAACCATTGCCATTCCTTGCGGTACTTTCTTGTACCACATTGCCCATAAAACGGCATAGGTGACAAATAAGAAAATCAAGAAAATCAGTCCTGCTATTAAAGCCATCATCGGTGTACTCATTGCATTAAAATTTATAGGGTTTAATAAATATTATTAATTCGTTTTGTTACTTTTTTAAATAATGTCATCTTTTGAAATCCAGTAAAACGATTTGTCTTCTGATATTCCGGTAATATAAACTACCGTCCCTTTGGGCAAAAGCATTGCATCTCCTTCCGTCAAACTCACAGAAATCCTATGGACATCTCCTTCGATTACCACTTCTATCTGGCTTTTCTCATTCGGAGAAATAGGTAATAAAAGTTCTCCTTTCAATCCGATATACTCTGTCGGTTCCACTCCTTCTTTCATACTTTTAAAAGCTGGAATCAAGGGTGTTGTTACTATTTTTGTGATAATCAAACTTACTATAGTAATCGGAACAAACAATATTAAAGAATAGGATACATTCCCGCCCAAATAATAATTGCTAATTACGCCCATCATCCACATCAACAATGTCGTTAGAGAATAGATGATCATAAAGGGGATTCTCCCCAAATTGAAAAAGGATAATATCTCAATAAAGAATCCGCCGCCATTCACATCAGCGTCCACGTCAGCATCTATGTCTATGTCAGTATCCACATCAATGTCAATGTCAAAGGCTTCCATGTCCATTACTCCAATAAGCACTGTCAATCCATATAATATAGCCAAGCCCAAAAGGATAGTATATATTAAATTCGCAGGCTGTATCGCTTCATTCAATAATTCGATCATAGGACTAAAGTTTTAAACTGTCCGAAAATAATAAGATTCCAAACTTATTCTATATATTAAGATAAAGCCACTTGATATATGTGAGTTGTTTCCGTTTGGTATTTTCCTTGTTTGATTGTTCATACAATAAGCATGAATTAACTCCTCGAATCCATTTTTATCGGCAAATCCAAGGAGAAAAACGATAAAGTTAAGAAAATGTGAAACGTGCCGCATGAATCTCTAATAGTTTTGATATTTTTATGGTTCAATATAATAATTATGCCCAACTCAGAGAAACTCAAAAGTTTTGTAGAGAATTATACCGATGCGAACGGAGACAATCCAATCGCTGCTGCATTTTCCCTTTGGACGATTGCCAAATCCGTGCCTTTACAGGCATTTAAGGCGGGAATAATTAGTTTTCTCATTTTTGCGTTGACCATTGTTTTGGCTTGGTATTCGGGTGTGCCGTGGATAATCTTTCTTCTTTTATTGATTTTCGGAGGAATCGGTTTTATAGTGATGACTTTCTTCGGAACGGTTAAATTCCTTTCCGGAATCGTGTTGGATGCCATCGCAGATGTATTGACCGGATTGCTTGCACCAATAGATGACATGTATGATGTTTATAAAGAATCAGAAGAAGAAAACCTTAGCCGTGTCCAATTTTCAAAAATGGCATTACAGGAAGTAGTCCTGCCTCGTGTTTCGGGTGTATTGGAATTTGTTCCAATGAAAAAGAGCGTTTCCAAAAGCCTTAGCTTGTTTGTGGATAATGTTGCAAAAAAAGAAAAAGAGGAGGAAGAGGGAATCACTGCTGAAGATATAAAAGGCAGTTCCATCAAATCTACGATGGTAAAAATCAATCAATCTGCCAAAAGCACCAATAAGGTGATTGGCAAACCTTTTTCAATGTTATTGTTTTTTTATGTTTTGGTTTGGGTGGGGATTGTGATTTGGTATTTTGTGGGAGGTTAAGGCATGCTCTAATTTCGGCTTGCCCCCAAAGCAGCATAAAAATGATTGGTAAAAATTAAAAAGTCTCCAGAATTTTCAAACCAGCCAAAGAATATCCTATATTTTTTTCCTTTGTATTTGAATACAATATTATAATTTGTTCCATTGAAAATTTCTTCTTTAATATCACTTATTTCTTTGTAAGGAATTTCAATAAATTCCTTTTTCCACTGGGATGGGATTTTCATCGAAGTTTCTCCCAATATTATTTTTTTGTTTTGGTTCAAAAAGAACGTTAGCATCAAATAAATAGAAAACGCTAACAAAAACAAGACTGCTAAAAACATTAATATCTTCATGAATACATCCAGAGGAGCAGAAACTAACATTGCTATAGCTGAAATTGCCACTCCCAAACAAATGATAATCGTCAGCCAAATTGTTTTTGGCATTCTATAGTCGAATAAATACATATTAAGTAGATGGCTAGATATTTAGATATAGAGACTTTTAGATAAAACAATTCCACGAACACGAAACAATTAGAGAAATTCGTGGCGGAAAAAACTGCCACGAATCCACACGAATCCCACGAATACTAGATTATTCATTGCTTAATTCAATACACCCGAAAGGTAAGAAATCTATTATAAATTCATACTTGTTTAAATACCTCAAAACACTTAAGAGTATGTTTTTAAAATTTATTTAAAAGCAATGCAATTGAGATGATTCAATTGTAGGCCAGTCCGAAGGTGGTTCAAAAGTTTGGCTATCTTTCAATACTAGGGCATTAGGATAATTGTTTTTAACATCCCCCCATCTCATTTCTTCCCATTTGGACTCATCGTGTCGTTCCATGTCTATCCCTGTAAAACTGTCCGAAATTCCTTTTTCCACAATTGGCCACCAAAGGCTTTCTGTATCTCGATCCCATAATACGAAACTTTCCAAACCATTTTGAATTTCATTATCCAAATAGGTATAACCACTCACTCCAAAAGTCAAATCCTTTCCACAATACCTACGGTTATAAACTGCTGTCAAATTTGCTAAGAAACAATAAACAACCATTACAGGTTTTCCATTTACTATCTCATTTATCAATTCATGCTTTACCAAAATAGAAAATGGAAAAACTTTCACACCTGAACTAGATCGCAAAATCAATGTCTTTTCTATATCATCAAAATCATCTATTACATCTGACAAAGGTTCATATTTAGGCTCCATTAAGGCAGGAAAATGTTCCCGTCCCATATATCCATATTTCAGGTTGCAAACATCTAGCGAAAAAGTATTGATATTAAAATGCGTTTTGGGGTCATCTCCTGCCCAAAGGAACTTATTCCCATCCGCATCTTTATAATATAGTTCATTACCCACTACGCTTTGTACAGGACACCTTTCTTCTGGTTCTGCTACTATTACATCTAAAGGGTAATCTACTTGATCACATGCAGATGCAATGAAAACAAAAGAAAGTATCAAAAAGGAATATATAAATGATTTCATCTCACTAAGATAGAGTTTCCTTTTTTCATAATTTGTATGTGGAGCGACAAATGTAAGCATCTCTTCATCTACTATAAAAGCAATAGGCATTAATGACAGAAAAAATCATTAATGCCTATTGCTTTTATATAAGGAATGGTGAACAACTAAACAACCACCTACTTGAAGTAGGTGGGTTACTTAATACTGACGACTTGAAGTC
>JAHDHJ010000026.1 GCA_020631375.1 Saprospiraceae bacterium
GGACCGCTATAATTGATCCGCCATTTTTGGCGATATTCCAAAATGTATTTTTGAACAGATTTATTTTTCAACTACCCAAGTTGTTCCCTCTTTTCCGTCCTTTACTTGTATTTTCAATTCTTTCAACTTATCCCGGATCTGATCGGAAGTTGACCAATCCTTCTTTACCCTCGATTCTTTTCGTAACTCCAAAATCAAATCCATCAGACCATCCAATACTTCTCCATTTCCATTGTTAGAAGCCTGTGTTTCATCTAAAAGACCGAAAATAACAAAAATGAAATCATGGAAAACCTTTTTCATCCTTTCCAAAGTCCCTTTGGCAATGGAACCAATGGCGATATGACCCGATTTGAAAGAATTGATTTTATTGACTAATGTGAATAACCTTGACAATGCCATTGGTGTATTGAAATCATTATCCATATCTTCAAATGCCTTATCAAGCATCGTATTGATTTGTTGCTCATCATCATTTGTGCCTCCAGAACCATCATGATCCAATGATATCAAAGTATTATAGGCTTCCATCAATCTATAATATCCTTTCTCAGCAGCCAATAAAGCATCATTGCTCAAATCCAATGTACTTCTATAATGCGCCTGCAACATAAAGAAACGCACTACCATTGGGCTGAAAGCCTTGGAAAGCATATTATTATCTCCTGAAAATAATTCTTCCGGCATTACAGAATTACTTATTCCAGTAACGGGGTCCGGCGTTTTGGACATTTTTTTCCCATTTCCCAAAAGCATGTCTCCATGCATCCAATATTTTACAGGCATCGTTCCGCAAGCCCCACAATTTTGGGCAATTTCATTTTCATGATGGGGAAATTTCAAATCCTCTCCTCCTCCATGAATATCAAATTTGGCTCCCAGATATTTAGTACTCATGGCAGAACATTCCAAGTGCCAACCGGGCAACCCTTCTCCCCAGGGAGAATCCCATTTCTGTAAAGTATTTTCTTCAGCCTTTATCCAAATCGCAAAATCTGCAGGATGCCTTTTTTCTCCTTGGTTCTTCAATTCCCTTGATTCCGCCAGCATGTCTTCCAATTTCCTTCCGGACAATTTCCCATAGACATCCTGTTCTTTCGCAAATTTTACCGTATCAAAATAAACAGAACCATTTACTTCGTAGCCAAAACCATTCTTCAAAATATCCTGAACCATTTTGATTTGTTCGGTAATATGTCCGGTAGCTCTTGGTTCTAAGCTTGGGGCTAGGTTATTGAATTTTTTCATTACTTCATGGAAACCCACTGTATATTTATGAGCGACTTCCATCGGCTCCAACTTCAAAGCCTTTGCAGTCTTTGCCATTTTATCTTCAGCTCCTATATCTGCATCTCCGACCAGATGACCAGCATCAGTGATATTCCTTACATATCTCACCTTATATCCCTTATACATAAGGTACCTATAAACAATATCAAAACTAGTGAAAGAACGGCAATTCCCCAGGTGGACATCACTATAAACAGTAGGACCACAGACATATAATCCGACTAGGTCGGGATTAATGGGTACGAATTCTTCTTTCTGCCTTGTTAAGCTATTGTATAAGAATAAAGGTGTCATTTGAAAATATTTTTTTTCAATCTTTTGAATGTCTAAGAAATTGGGAAGGAAAAAAGTTCCATTAGGTTTTAAAATATCTTTAATCCAAAGCCATTATTTTCGTAGCGGGCAAAAATACATGACTTTATCATTAAATGCCAGATGGACATAAAAGAAATAAGAATTGCTTGAATAAAACACACGCAGCGTTATTCAAGCAATTGTTTTCAGCCTTAATTCGAGT
Organism: Saprospiraceae bacterium; assembly: GCA_020631375.1. Classification (GTDB taxonomy): domain Bacteria; phylum Bacteroidota; class Bacteroidia; order Chitinophagales; family Saprospiraceae; genus JAHDCE01. The sequence continues at coordinate 1,808 of JAHDHJ010000026.1, forward strand.
AATAAATTACCCTAAATCAAACCTAGCCTTCTTTTTCGGCTTCTTGCATTTTTCTCTCTTCTTCTAAGAATTTCCTTACATACACCATCACATCTCCTACTTTATCATATTCAATATTATAATAAATGAATTTACCCTCCCGGCTTGTAGTAACTATACCGGCATTCCTCAAGATTCTGAGGTGTTGGGAAGTAATGGATTGCTCTAATTTTAGTGTGTTGTAAATCTTATTTACATTGATGTTCTCATTTTCATCAATGTATTGTAAAATTTTCATTCTAAGAGGATGACAGAGTGCCCGGAGAATCTCTGTAGAGATTCTTAGCTTGTCATTGTCAATAGATGGATTAGTTTTTCCCATGTTCAATCAAATTGTTTAGTCACAGCACGATACACAATTTTAACTGAATTCTGTTAAAAACAGAAATACTTGGGAACAAAAATGCCGATAACCCTCCGTTATCGGCATTTTTCTTATCCATATTAGAATTTTCTATATTGCGAAAGCGCAATTTTTTACTGGGCCAGCTCTTCGATTAGTCGGGAAATCTGAGCCAATCTGTCTTGATTCAGCCCGTAATAAATGAATTTACCCTCTCTATCCGTAATCACTACACCTGCTTTTCTTAAAATGGCAAGATGTTGTGATGCGACCGATTGTTCAAGCCTTAGTTTGATATAAATCTCTGTAACAGTCATTCTCTGATGTTCCTCTAAGAGATCCACTATGGATTGTCTTAATTTGTGATTTACTGCCCTGAGAACAAGAACTGCACGTCTCAGTTCTGAATAATCAAGCTCAACAGAACGATTCCCCCGGTCTAGCATGACCGTTTCGTTTTTTTGTTTCCTCATTAGTATTAAAAATTTAGCGTTTAATTAAAAATTCGTTTAGTGTAACATATATGAATTTTCAATAATTGTGCCAATATACATACTGACCATTCAATATATGAAATTTTTAAAGCTAAAAAAAAGTGATTAGGCGTATTTTATGAATATAAATTTCGCGTAATGTCACAAAAGCGAGCTATAACCTCTTCTTTGGCTTTGTAATAAAGGGGGATTTGATATACAGGGGGGAAGCGTATGCCAAGTTTTCGAATGCTTCCTTTTCGTCGTATGCATCTGCAGATAATTGCAGCATATTCAGAGCGGAACATTCTATCTTGCTAATAATGGCTTTATCGTTGGCTATGACTGTTGGCACTTTAAAAGACCCATTACCACAAAATAATATATTAATTCCTTTATCAAAAAACTTACCAAAAGAGTTTTTTTCTAATATAAATGCTTGATGAGAGGTGTTTTTTTTCAATTCATGGTCAAATATTGCCATATATACCTCCATCCTCCTTGCATCTATCATCGGACAGAGCAAAAAATCTTCTCCATAGAGAGGGTCTTTCTTTGCTGCAAAAGCAATTGATTTTAGCGTATCTACTACAATCAATGGTTTGTCTAATGCATAACAAATGCCTTTTGCCGTAGAATATCCTATCCTTAATCCGGTATAAGAACCCGGTCCGGAACTGACTGCAACGGCATCCAAATCATCCATTCCCATTCCGGCATCTTCCAGGCATCTCTGGATAAAAAGGGAAAGTTTTGCAGAATGGGAATTGTGTTCATGTGTTTCCTGAAAAGCAAGGACAGTATCTCCCTCACTAATTGCCACCGAGCAAATGGGAGTAGCGGTTTCTATGTTTAGTATTATAGGCATATATGGGTATAATCGTTTTTTGACCCTTTGAAATATTGGTTAATTTCAGTTGTAAAGTCGAAAGTAATCAATCGATAGACCATAATTTTTCATGAGATTAATATTAACAACAAAGATACTTAAAAGCACATTTCAAAAAAGAATAAGGTAAGAAATGGTTTGATAAGTTATTGGAAGGAATTTTTAAAAATCGACACTATGCCTAACATTCTGGCTAATCTGATATTTTTTCCATAACTTATACTTGGAAATTGCAACCCTTAAAAGGTGTCAACAGTCCTTAATCACATTACATGTAACCAAATCAAAACCATACATGGCAGCGGAACGCCTTAACAAGAAGAAATCTGCAGCGATGAGCGAAAACACCCATACTGCATTGGTAAAGGATTGCCTGACGGGAAACCGTAAGGCACAGTATCGCCTATACCGATTATATAGTAAGGCAATGTTCAATACCTGTCTCCGCATGTTGAAAAACAGGGAGGATGCAGAAGATGTATTGCAAAATTCGTTCGTCGATGTGTTTACAAAACTCCATATGTTTCGGGGTGATTCAACTATAGGTGCTTGGATCAAACGAATCGTAATCAATAATTGTATCAATTTCATTAAGAAAAGGAAAATTTTATTGACGGAGTTGGACACCAATAGGATAAAGTCGATTCCGGATGAAACTCATTTGGACAAGCTTGATTTGGATATGAAGAAAATCAATGATGCGATCTATCAGCTACCCGATGGGTACAGAGTGGTTTTTTCATTGTATGCCTTAGAGGGATATGACCATTTGGAGATATCTGAAATAATAGGAACGACCGTATCAACTTCAAAATCCCAATACAGCAGAGCGAAAAAAAGACTAAAGGAAATTTTAATTGACAGGCAAAATCTAGCACAAAACTCATGAGTAAGGATAAATTAGAACAATTTATTGACACTAATAGGGAAGAATTCGATATTGAATTACCCAGCCTCAATCTTTGGGATAAGATTGATAAGACCGTACATCCCAAACCAAAAAAAGGTTCTTGGCAGATTGCCACCAAAGCAGTGGCAGGGTTGGCATTATTTATAATTGCAGGGCTATTGGTTTATTCTAATATGGATAATTCTCCAAAGAATATTAACCAGGCACCCATAGCATTGATATCTGAAGAAAATCCTGAATTCAGTGAAATAGCTGAATTTTATTCTAGTAAAATCAATAAGAATATGAGCCGTTTAGCGGCAATAGGACACCATGATCCGGATATCTATAGGGAAATAAATCAGATGGAATCCTATTTTGATACATTAAAAATGGATTGGACAAAAAACACACACAAATCTGATGAGCAATTGGTGAATGCAATGATAGAAAACTACCGAAGCCGATCCATGCTACTGGAAGATGTTGTTAGGCGTTTGGAAAGAAAGAATAACAATGGCACCGTGGCAAGACCTGCACTTTTCAAGCATTAGCCACTTGTATTATTTTTAAATCTAATTATCAATATAATAATTATGAAAAATTTTCATTTACAAATAGGCTTGCTATTCTTTCTTTTTTTGCCTTTGGCGGTAATGGGAACAGCAGAAAAAAGGAAAGAATTTACCAGAGAGATTAATAAATCTTTTGAAATGAATAAAAACGGCTCTGTTTTTCTAAATAATAAACATGGTAAAATGGAAGTCAAAACCTGGGATAAATCTTTTGTTCAGATTGCTGTCCAAATCGTTGTCCAAGCTCAAGATGAACAAAGAGCCGAGGATATATTCGAAAGAATAAATATTGGATTTGAAAATGATGATGATTTTGTAAAAGCAATAACGGATATTCAACAAAAAAAGAATAAAGGCTGGGCATGGACAGGTTATGGTAGTTCCGATAGGGATGAATTTGAAATTAATTATGATGTATTCCTACCTATGGATGCACGCTTGGATGTGAAAAATAAGTATGGAGATGCCTTTATAGCTGAAACGAATGGCCCTGTACATGCGGAAATCAAATATGGTAGTGTCCGGTTTGAGGGAGTGAATAATGACCTGAAGCTATATTTAGGTTATGGCGATGCTACTATCATGAAAGCAGAATCCATCACCAGCGAAGTAAAATATTCTAAAGTCAGCCTAAGAAATGCTTCTGATGCAGATTTGAATACCCGCTATTCGAAAATGTATGTGGACAATGTAGAAAACATGAGAACCATCACGAAATATGATGAATACCATATCAATAAAGTAGGCACTTTACGAACAGAGGGAAAATATGGAAAATATAATATTGATCAGATAGAGAAATTAATCGCAGATGGAAAATATACAGACTTTATAATCGGTAGCATTTCCAAAAGTGCCGATGTCGTTCTTTCTTATGGAGGATTAAAAATAGAAAGCTTGAAAAGCGGCTTTGAAACGATTCATCTTGATGGAAACTATGCCAATTTCAAAATAACTACAGATCCGGATATAGCATATAAAATCGAAGCGAATGCTTCTTACGGAGATGTTGGTTTACCCGAAAATATTGAAACCACATATAAAAGAGATAGTGGCTATTCTTATAGAATCGAGGGAACTGTCGGGGAAGGTTCAGAGAGTGCTATTAAAGTAAAAGTCAGCTATGGAGATATAAAAATTAGATAATTTTCTCCCGCTCTCCTAGGGGAATTTCATCCCTAAAAGACTGAAGATAAAAATGGGTTCATATTGATAATTCAATATGAACCCATTTTTATCTTCAGGTACTCTTCACTTCTACTTACTTAAATCTATATCAAAATCAGAAAGGACTGCTTCCATTATTGGATCTTTTTCGGGATCATATTTGTCCTTTAATTTATAACCATAAAATTTTCCCATCACATTATAAAAGGAAGCAGTCGGTCCGCCCCGAATGCTTTTTAGCACTTTATAAAAGGACGTGTCCAGCTCCCTTTCTATCATTGCTATCAAAACCTTTCCTTGCGTTTTCGTTAATTTTTTCAAGGGCGCTTCAAACTCTTCCTTGAGTTCCTTTTGCATTTTTTTGGTATATTTTTTCTTCTTTCGTTTTTTCATCCCATCCGTACTCTCCTCTACTTCCCTGTACAGATTAATCGCTTTGACAGCATATGGATACACTTTTTGGGCACTTCTTTTAAGTTTATAATAATATCGCTTTTCATCATTGTCCTTGAATTCCCTTGGCATAGTGATCGAGGTTCCCTCCAAATCCGCTATATAAAGAGTATCTTCTTCCGTAATGAGGGCATACATCCATTCTCCATTGATTTGGACACGTTCCATTTCTTCATCACCTTGCCCGAAAACTGGAAAAGCGATTAATGCGACAAAGGCAATTATGATATATTGGTTCATTAAATTCATATCGTTGGTTGTCTGTTTATAACGCAATTTATATTAAAAAATGCGTCATATTCCGTTAATAGCTAGTTAAACATCATTATTTTGTTTTAATTTCCCCCTATTAATAGTATTTCAGTTTCAAAAAAACAACTATTGTAGAATAAAAGAAAGCTATGGGCACAATGCTTTAAAAAGAAAGACCATCCTAAAACGGATTTATGAAATATTTGACAATCATACTACTTTGCGTATTTACTATTTCGTTCTTTTCTTGCGAAATAGACCCTAACATGAAAAAAAAGGAGAGGATGAAGTATATTGAAAAAGTAGTAAAGGATCAAACCAAGTTCTTGGAAACGGAATTGGATTCTCTTTGTGATTTAAACAAAAAAGAGAATTTCAATATCTTGGTGGATTCTATCATCGATGTCAGGCTGGCGGATATTAGACGAAAAATGAAAGAAAAATGAAAAACATTATTTATTTGTTCTTGGCTTTGGTTTTTATACTCCTTGGGTTCAAGTCGGATGATAAAGCTGATTTTTCGAAAGAAGAAATGGAACTCATTAATCATGAAATAGAGAAAAGATTGGCAGAATTTACTGCTAAAAAGAAGAAAGAATGCAAGGAAAAACTCTTGGAAATGGTTGACAATAAAGTGGATTCCATTCTCATGTATGATGATTTAAATTTGCTTTTGGGTGCTGACACATCAGCCGTCAAGGCAAAACCTTCCAAACCACTCCGTCCCGAAGTGTTGAAACCTAATGATGACACGCCTTTGGAACCATTGATAAAAAATGAGGATGACATCCTGAATGAAATCAAAGAAACAGAGATTAAGGAAGGCAAACCCTCCTTGATTGATAAAAAGGAAAAGCAGGGAACTCCTGAGCAAGAGGAAACAATTCCTTTTCCAAACAAGAAGAAAAACCCCTTTAAAAGAAATGGAAAAAAAATGGACTGAAATACCCGCCGATGAAAACCAAATCCAAGAATTAGCCAAAGAGCTCAAAGTAAATCCCTTGATTTGTAAATTATTGGTACAAAGGGGAATTACGAGTTATGAAGAAGCAAAAGTTTTCTTCCGCCCAACTTTGGAACACCTCCATGATCCGTTCCTTATGAAAGATATGGACAAGGCTGTGGAAAGAGTCATCCAAGCCATTGATAATAATCAAAAAATACTCCTTTACGGGGATTATGATGTGGATGGCACAACTTGTGTCGCACTCATGTACACTTTTCTGGCTCGTATAAGCCCCAAGGAAAACATCATATATTATATTCCCAACAGATATAAGGAGGGTTACGGAGTTTCTAAAAAAGGCATTGAATATGCCAAAGAAATCGACGCCCAACTCATTATCGCCATGGACTGTGGGATACAGGCAATGGACAAAATAGCCTTGGCGAATAGTTATGGTATTGATTCCATTATTTGCGATCATCATTTGCCTTCGGAAATATTGCCTGAAGCTGTAGCCGTATTGGATCCCAAAAGGAAGGATTGTGAATATCCTTTCAAGGAACTCAGCGGCTGTGGTGTCGCTTTCAAACTCGCCCAAGGCATTGCCGAAAAACAAGGTTATTCTGATGAAGTATGGTCGGATTTATTCGATTTATTGGTCATTAGCATTGGCTGCGACATTGTCAGAATGACTGGAGAAAACAGGACAATCGCTCATTTCGGTTTGCGACAAATCAATGAACAAAGGGCAAGGGTAGGCCTTACTTCCTTGATTGAAAAAAGTGGAAAGGAGCTTCCCGTTTCTATTGGGGATTTGGTTTTTGGAGTAGGTCCGATGATAAATGCAGCGGGCAGATTGGCTGATGCCAAAGAAGCTGTGGAACTCATGTTGAGCGGGGACAAGCATGAAGCAGATATTATCGCTATGGGTCTTTATGAAAAAAACTTGGAAAGGAGGGATTTTGAAAAGGCGATAACTAAGGAAGCCGTCGAAATGTTCAAAAAGGAAAAGGATTATGAAAAGAAAAAAAGTATTGTCCTTTCTTCTCCTAATTGGCACAAGGGCATCGTAGGAATTGCTGCATCCAAATTAGTCGAAAAATTCCATAGACCTACCATTATTCTAATGGAAAATGAAAAGATGGTAGTGGGTTCTGCCCGTTCGGTTTCGGGTTTTAATGTCCATCAGGCGATTCACGAATGTTCCGATTTATTGAATAATTTTGGTGGACACCAACATGCTGCCGGGCTTTCCTTGAGAAAAGAAAATTTGGAAGCATTCAAAATCAAATTTGAAGAAGTCGTCTCATTGACAATCGAAGATGAAAACCTTACTCCTGAAATACCTATTTCAAGCAATCTGAATTTTGATAAAATCAATACTAAATTCCTCAATCTTCTCAAGCAATTCTCTCCTTTCGGTCCGGGCAACCGCAGACCTGTTTTCAGATCGAATTCGGTAAGGGATAGCGGCTATTCCAAGATTGTAAAAGATGAACATCTGAAGCTGAGTATAAAACAAAAAAACTCCCAAAACGTAAATGGGATCGGTTTTTGGATGGGAGAACATTACGATAGAGTCAGCAAGGAAGCTTTTGATATTTGTTATGTCTTGGAGGAGAACCATTGGAAAGGAAAAACTTCCATCTCTTTGAACTTAAAAGATATTAAGTGACATTATTACTTTTTAAAATATCCCTTTTGTAAAAAGAATCCTTTTTTATTCTTAGAACAATTAAAGTCTATTTTGATAGTACCAAGTATATTTAATATTGTCATACAACTAATAACCAGCACTTTACAAAATACTTTATTGTTAAAATAAAAAAACTTCATTTATTATTTGGGTTAATTTAAGGTTAAAAGACTACATTTAAGCATACTTGCAGAAACCACATGACATGCTTTTGCGTATATATAGCAAAAGAATTAGTTTGTATTGAGAGCAAACTATAATCAGAAACTACAGAATTAATAAACTAAAGGCAAAACCCATGACTGCGGGCACACTAATATCAGCAATCATCCAACCCTTAAAATTAGGGGACACAGGCGACTTTGCCTTGGATCAGATGAACGAATACCATGTAAGACATCTTCCTCTTGTGGAAAATGAGCAATTAATCGGACTTATTTCCGAGGATGATATTCTTAATTATGACTCGAATAATACTATTGGTTCTTTCGAACTTCAATACAATAGACCTTATATAAGTTCACACCATCATATTTATGAAATATTAAGGATGATGGCGGATTTTCGTTTGTCAATAATTCCCGTCGTGGATAAGGAAGACAAATATATCGGTCTGATTACACAAGAGGACCTTTTGAACCAATTGGGGAATATGGGTTCGTTTACCGTTCCCGGTTCCATTATTGTTTTGGAAATGAATAGGAGGGATTATTCCCTTGCTAAAATCTCAAGCATAATCGAACAAGAAAATGCTGCTGTGATTAGTACTTTCATTACTTCGGATCTGAAATCTTCCCAAGCAGAAGTGACTTTGAAAATCAATAAAAAAGACATTGCCAGAATAGTAGCATCACTAGAAAGACATGATTTTCTAGTCAAAGCTTCTTTCCATGAATCGGATTATCTGAACGAATCCATGAAAGAGCGTTTTGAGTCCTTGATGTTTTATTTGGATGTTTAAAAAATAGATGACTAGATATTTAGATTTAGAGATTTTTAGACAATTCCTAAAAATGAATATAAAAGAAGCCATCTCGATAAATCGAGATGGCTCTTTTTATTTGCTAATGAAGCTTATTCAAACATATTAGACAATTGTCTAAATATCTAGTCATCTACTTTTAGTATCCGAATACTTCTTCTAATGACAATTCTTTCAATTCGCCTAAAGATTTCAAGTACTTCATTCCCTCTTCTCCGATATTTTTCTTTTCTCCTAATACCATGATAACATATTCACGCCCTTTGACATTCGCAGCTTGGAAAGCTTTCAAATCCTCGACCGTAACCGTTTTCATTTTGTTATAAACATCCTTTCTGACATCGTAATCCAAACCTCTTTCGGCAGCAGATCGTGAATTCCAATACCTTGAAGTACCATTGATTCTTTCTGTTTCGATTTTTTTGATGATGGATTTTCTTGCCATTTCAATTTGTTCATCAGAAACAGGCATGTCTTCCAAAATTTCCTTAACAGCAGTTACGGCATCTTTCAGTTTATTGGCTTGTGTTCCTACATAAGATTGGAAATAATGTGCATCTTCTGCCTTACTCGGCGAACCATAAAATGCATAGGTAGAATATGCCAATGCCCTTGATTCACGAATTTCTTGGAACATAATGGATGATAATCCGAAACCGAAATAGTTATTATATAACTCAGCCATGATATATTCATCCAAGTTAAACTTAGGAGAACCTTTTGACATCATTAATACTTCTGCCTGTACCATTGGAAATTCAATGAAATAAACCTCATTTTTTGTTCCGCCCACTTCAGGGTATTCCTTTCCTTTAGGAACGGGTTTCAATACTGCAGGAACCTTATGGTGCTTTCTCAATACATTGGCTGTCTCTACTTTTGATTTTGAACCATAGTAGAATATTCTATGTGCATAAGAAGTGATGCCTTTGATTTTGTCCGTAAGTTCGGATGGCTTGATTGCGTTTAATTCCTTTTCTGTAAGTATATCCGTAAATGCAGAATTAGCACCATATCTGGCATAGTTACCAAGACCGGCCCTACGGATTTGGTTTTTATCCTTTTTGGCATTTTCACGACGCAATTGGATGTCAGCCCTTACATTATCCAGTGCTTCTTGGTCTCCTTTTACATTCGCTAATACGTGTTCGAATAATTCAACACCTTTCTCCAATGATTCCTCCAAACCGGAAAGGCTTATATAAACTCTTTCGTTTCCACTGTTTACACTAAAGCTCAATCCTAATTTGAAAAACTCTTCTTGCAATTGCTCCGCAGTATATTTATCAGTACCCAAGTAAGGAAGATAATCTATTGCTATGGGCAATTTTTTATCGTGGTTCTTACCCATTTCGAAAATGTATAACAATGAGAAAAGCTCATTATCCTCATTCTTCATATAATCAAAACCTACACCCGTTTGTAAATCCATAGAAGAGATTGCTTCTTTATAATTTACAAACTCAGGAGAAAGTGTTGCGGATTCTGTCGCCATAAAATCCTTGGTAAAAGGAGACATTTCTTCACGGTTCAAGCTAATCGGAGTGATGCTTGGCTTATCCACTTTCATGGTTTTCTTGTCTTCTCCGGTTTCCTTATAAGCGATAACAAAGTTATCTCTTCTCAAATGTTTCTTAGCAAAATCAATTACCTGCTGTTTGGTAATTTTGCTCATAGCATCGAACCTATTCACATATTTATCCCAAGACCTTCCTCCTGTGAATGAACCTGTCATAGCTCCTACTCTCGCTGCATTGGATTCGGCCGCACGGATTTCGGTCAATTTCAAATTCTTGATAACTGCGTCCATCATCCACTCTTCGAATTCACCTGCTTTCAGTTTATCTATTTCTTTTAGCAATATTTCCTCACATTCTGCTAGAGTCTGTCCTTTCCTTGGTTTTCCAAAAAGACCGAAAACAGAATAATCTTCATAATCCCAAGTCCAAGCATCCGCTTCTAACATTTTCTGCTTCTGGTTGATATTAATATCCAACATTCCCGCCTTACGGTTATACATGATACCATTTATCATAGCCAACATATCCGGGTCGCTTGTATTCGCTCCGCCAAATTTCCAAGCCATATCCACATAAGGATCTTGTTGTCCATAAACCGTTCTTTGTACCCTTTTTGTCAATTCAGGTTGTGGTTCGAATTTCGGGCGATCCATTTCTTGCATTTTGTAATCTCCGAAATATTTTTCAGCCATTGCCACCATTTCATCAGGGTCAAAATCACCTGAAACTACGATTGCCATATTGTTAGGCACATAATATTTTTTGAAGTATTCTTGGATTTTCACATGGCTAGGATTTTTCAAATGCTCTCCCTTTCCTATGGTTGTTTGTGTACCGTATGGATGTGTAGGGAAAAGCTCTTCCCGGATAGCTCCATTGGATTTACGGAAATCCCTATCCTGATTGATATTGAATTCTTCATAAACCGCTTCCAATTCCGTATGGAACAAACGAAGAACACATTCCTTGAATCTTTCTGATTCCAATTTCATCCAACGTTCCAATTCATTACTAGGAATGTCGTTTACATAAACCGTTTGCTCTACCCAAGTGTATGCATTAGTTCCTTTCGCTCCAAGGGAAGAAACCATTTTGTCATACTCATTCGCAGCAACCAATTTTGCGGCATCATTAGAAACCTTGTCTATTTCCGCATAGATGGCTTTTCTCTTTTCAGGATCTGTCTCTCCTCTGTGTTCTTCATACAAATCGGAAATTTTCTCAAGAAGTTTGCTTTCTTCTTCCCAGTTCAAGGCACCGATATTATTGGTCCCCTTAAACATCATGTGTTCCAGATAGTGTGCCAATCCTGTAGCATCTGCCGGATCGTGTTTTGAACCCGCACGCACTGCAATATTCGTTTGGATACGAGGTTCGTTTTTGTTGACACTCATAATAACTTTCATTCCGTTTTTCATGGTGTAGGTTTTTACGCCTAGCGGATCTCCGGGAATGGTTTTGTATTCATACTTGTCGTTGTCTGTTGTGGCAAGACCAATCATTTCTTCGGTCTCATTTTTCACATTTTCCTTAGTTGTATCACTAATTTTTTTTGTACAGGCTACTATGGAAAACATAGCCATTAGTGAACACATTAGAATCAATTTTCTATTCATGGTTGTGGTTTTATTGATAATTTTTATACAAAAATAATCCTTATATAAGACTTTCCAAGATATTAGGTGGATAGTTGGATATAGAATGCGTTTAATTTTATAATTAATGAATTTAATTACTTTGTAAAAAGGCTGCTGGATTCCTTTGCCTTTCTTCTTAATATGAAAATTCTTATTTGGCAAAGGACAATTTTAGGCGTACCTTTAAAGGACAGGAATGCAATATGAAAGGACGTATGAAATATGCTTTTTTTCTTTGATTAAAGGCAATTTGAGTTAATTAATTGCTAATTGGGACTAGATGTCCAATGAATAAAACAAAATTTTAATGAATTGGCATTTTTTTAGCTATGGTATTCATACTAGAACAAATCGCAACTCTAATTGAATGTGGTAATTATCCATCATTTTAATTACATATATATTCTACGGTTTTTGCGTTTAATTATATACACAAACATAGGCAAAACATGTTTAGAAAATTAATACTCATCATATTGGCTTGTTGTATAGGAGTGGCTTTAACAACAGGTCAGGAAAAAGATTTTGGCGGAAAGATTTTGGTCAAGGCTGATAAAATGCCCATTTGGAAAAGTTGTGAAAAAGAAGCAAATCCTTTGGAATGTACTGAGGAAAAATTATCCGCTTATATTCAAAAGCATTTGAAATATCCCAAAAAAGCTTTGAGCCAACATTTGGGTGGTACGGTTATTATCAGTTGTGTCATTAACAAGAACGGAAAGGTTATCAAACCAAACATCCTACATGATATTGGTGGTGGATGTGGGGAAGAAGCCCTAAGAATTATCAGCCATATGCCGATTTGGATACCTGCTAAAAATAATGACGATTCGGCTGTCAATATTATTTATAATATTGAAGTTCCCTTTATTTTCAATGAAAAGGATATTGTATATAAGGAAGAACCAATGAAACCCATTGTTCCTGTGCGGAAGCCAAAGGGAAAATCTTTATTGGAAAACGAAACGAAAGATGCGATGCCTTATTTTTCCGGTTGTTCGGAATTGAATAATGATATTAAGAAAAAGAGAAATTGTTCTGATAATAATTTAATAGCATTCGTAGCCAATAACCTGAAATATCCCGAAGCTGCCAAGGCAGAGGGAATTGAGGGAATCGTTTATCTCAGTTTTAATATTGACAAAAAAGGCAATCTTTCTAATGCCCAAATAAAAAGGGATATTGGAGGCGGTTGTGGAGAAGAAGCGATTAGGGTTACGTCCCTAATGCCGAAATGGGAACCCAAAATAGAAAACGGAAAACCTGTCGATGTGGAAATGACTTTGCCTGTTCGCTTTTCGCTTTCTTCCGGAATCAATGGACTTTATCAAGTACATTGGGGGAACCTTAAAAAGAATAAAATTACAGAATCCCAAGTTGAAAAGGTTTTAACGGAAGATGTCATTGTTAGGAATAGGTATGGAGATGACATTACGATTTCTACCTTGAACTTGAGTTATGAAAAAAAATCCAAGCTAAAAGAAGAAAATTCGACAGGGGATGTTACCTTGGCAATGATGAGGATGCTAAAAAAAGTAAAACCGGGCGGACTCATCAGAATCAATGCGACGATTCAGGAAAAAGGAGAAATGATTGATATCCAAAGGGTTTTTGAAATTGTGAAATAAACAGGGTTCAAATTATGCAAGAAGGAACAAAACGGAGCAATATAAAAATTGGAATCCAAGTAAATATTGTCCTTAAAAAGGATCAAAGGAACGGTAATTTAACCGAGGGAATTGTCAAGGATATACTTACTAAATCGCCTCAACATCCACATGGAATAAAGGTAAGATTGGAGGATGGACAAGTAGGTCGGGTAAAGGAAATATTAGAATAAAAAACTAGAAGAATTTTCCAAAATCCCATTTCCTATTTTGTCGATAATGAATTTTTCCTCCTTGAACTTCTAGTGGAGATTCAAAATTATTCGTATATAATTGTCCTGTTCCCAATCCTTGCGGCATAGGATTCCCTAAGGTATAAGCCCATTGAGAAATGGCATTCAAGCCAATATTCGATTCAAGAGCCGAGGTTAGCCACCAAGCGATTTTATTCTTTTCGGCTATATTTATCCACTCTTCGGAACTTTGGAAACCTCCTATTAGACTTGGTTTTAAAATGATGTATTGAGGTTTGATTTGTTCCAATAATTTTTGTTTCTCCTCCTTTTGAAAAATTCCTATCAGTTCTTCGTCCAAAGCAATGGGCAATGGTGTTTTTTCGCAAAGATTTGCCATTGCTTCCTCTTGTCCTTGTTTGATGGGTTGTTCTATGGAATGTAAATTCAACTCTGAAAGTCTTGATAATTTTTCCAATGCTTCATTAGGTGCGAAAGCACCATTGGCATCCACCCGCAATTCTATTTCTTCTTCAGAAAATTCTTTTCTAATGTATTTTAATAGATTGATTTCATCATCAAAATCTATTGCTCCGATTTTTAATTTGATACAATCAAAACCATCTTTTATTTTCTGTTTTATTTGCTTAAACATGAATTCTTTTTCTCCCATCCAAATCAGACCATTGATTTTAATCGGAGACTCGTTCTTTGTAAAATCGGAGGGAAATAATTCAAATTTATTTTTTGCTTGCCAATCTTTTTTCAGTATTTCCAAACCAAAGCGAATAGAGGGAAAATGAACTAATTCATGTTCCAAATCCCAATTTCCAGCATTGATCCTCTGACAAGTTTCGTTCAGCACATTTTCATATTGCGAAAAATCGTCCACACTTAAGCCCTGTAATAAACCACATTCTCCAATGGCTTTTTTTCTTGTATTCCCGTCATCTTCTAAAATTAAAAACCAAGAAGATTTTTTTTTCAGAATACCTCTGGATGTTCCGCTAGGGTTTTTAAAAATCAGCGTATGTTTTTTCCAATATGCTTTCATATCAATTGACCAATTCCAAAGAGTAAGACAAAAACCAAGGTAGAAATTGCCATTTGTTTTAAGTATGGGTCTAAATCTTTTGGAGATTTTTTATTCAGGACTGCTCTGGCATTAATAATGAACAGTGGGAGGGATAAAAAAAAGAGCCATTGCCAAGGGCTAGAGTAATTAATGACTACATAAATTATGGATGCTGCCCAACCCATAGCTAATAAAAACCAGTGATAATAAACTGCCTTTTCCCTACCGAGCCTTACCGGAATGGAATATTTTCCCGCTTTTTCATCAGAAGTAATGTCCCTGATATTATTCACATTTAATACGCCCATCGCAAACATTCCGCAAGTAATGGCAGGAAGATAAATCTGGGATTGTATGGAATTCGTTTGTAAATAATATGTTCCCCCAACGGCTATCAAACCAAAGAAAATCAGAACAGAAATATCTCCCAAACCCGCATATCCGTATGGATTTTTTCCAACAGTGTAAGTTATGGCAGCTATTAATGACAATACACCTAGAGCTAAAAACACTAGTAATTCATTCAGGGAAGAAAGTGAATAATATAGTAGGGTAGCACCGGAAGCAAATGAAAGTATTGCAAAAATAATCATTGCTTTGTGCATAGCATTGGAAGAAATTTTCCCGCTTTGCACAGCTCGGCTTGGACCGACTCTTTCTTCACTATCTGCTCCATTTTTAGAGTCTCCGTAATCATTGGCAACATTAGAGAGTATCTGTAAAAGAAAGGCGGTACTTAATGTCAATCCAAAAATCCAAGGTCGGAAATTCCCTTCAGCAGCGGCTATGAAACCGCCCATCCCTATACAAGCCAAAGCCAATGGTAATGTCCGAAGTCGGAATGCTTCTATCCAGTATTTAATCATTTGCTTTGTTTTGCCATATTAGAGTTTACTCTAAGTTTAGGAATAGGAAAAAATAACAAATTATGGAATCGTTATGTTCTGGACTAATTTTTTACCCTGGTGATTTTCGCTCCGATTGCATTCAACCTAGTGTCAATATTCTGATAGCCTCTATCTATTTGGTTGACATTATGTATGATGCTTTTCCCTTTGGCAGACATGGCTGTAATCAGTAAGGCCACCCCTGCTCGAATATCCGGCGAAGTCATGCTGATGCCCCTGAGTTGGTGCATTCTGTTTAAGCCTATGACTGTTGCTCTATGTGGATCGCAAAGTATGATTTTTGCCCCCATATCTATTAATTTATCCACAAAAAATAATCTGCTTTCAAACATTTTTTGGTGAATGAGTACACTTCCTTTTGCTTGGATTGCCATGACAAGGATAATACTCATTAAATCTGGGGTAAAACCGGGCCAAGGGGAATCATAGATCGTCATAATTGAGCCATCCATGAAAGATTGGATTTCATAATTTTCATGTTCTGGGATATGGATGTCATCACCATTGATATTAATATTCAAACCGAATCGTTCAAAAACGGGAATGATATTTCCCAATTCTTTTACTTGGCAATCCTTTATCGTAATATCTGATTGGGTGAGTGCTGCCATCCCTATAAAACTTCCAATTTCTATCATATCCGGAAGAATTCTGTGCTCTGCTCCGTTCAATCCATTAACGCCGTGTATCGTCAGTAAATTAGAACCTAAACCTTCTATTTTTGCTCCCATTTTATTTAATAGGCGGCATAATTGCTGGACGTAGGGTTCGCATGCAGCATTGTAAATTCGGGTTGTCCCTTCCGCCAGAACTGCTCCCATCACAACATTCGCCGTACCTGTGACTGATATTTCATCCATTAGGATATAAGTTCCCTTAAGTTTTTTGGATTCTACAGAATAGATTTTCTGTTCTTGGTCGTATTTGAATTCTGCTCCCAATTTTATGAATCCCATAAAGTGGGTATCCAATCTTCTTCTTCCTATTTTATCTCCTCCGGGTTTTGGTAATAAGGCTTTGCCAAAACGTCCCAATAAAGGGCCGACAAGCATTACCGAACCTCGGATTTTTTGTGCATTGACAACAAATTCGGGCGAATAAAGATAATCCAAATCCAAATCGTCTGATTGGAAAGAGTATGTATCCGGAGTAAGTTTTTTTATTTTTACGCCTAAGCCTCTGAGTAAGTCGATGGCTCTCCTTACATCTACAATGTCAGGAATATTGGAAATGGTGACTATACCATCAGTGAGTAGGGTGGTACATAATACTTGGAGCGCTTCGTTTTTAGCTCCTTGGGGAATGATATCTCCTTTTAACTGGTATCCTCCTAGTACCTCAAATGAATCAGAAGCCATTACTTTGTAGCTTTTAAAATGAATTAAAGCCACAAAGTAATGAATGGTAGTGAGGAAACGAAATGATTTCGGAACAGAACAAATACTTATCTTCTTCTATTCCTGTTGTTATTTCTATTGTCCCGATCCCTGTTGTTGTTTCTACTATTTCTATTATTGTTTCTATAATTGCTTGAAGAAGACGGTTTTCTTCTTGGCTGGGCGGAGACTTCTATAGTAGCTCCTTCGGATAATTCTAATTTCCCTTTGGATATGGATTTTAAATCTCCCTTTATGACATCATCATTGACATGGAGTTCTTTGTGCCAATTCCGATAAGCCATTTTCATGTAACTGGCTATGGTTTTGACAAAGCCTTCCTTCACAGGTCCATCTTCCATTTCTACCGCTTTGGCAATCATGGTTCTTACATTAATACCATAATGTCTGAATTTATTTACCTCCACAGGATAATTAATCATGTCAGGTTTCTTAAATCCAATTTCTTCTGCGGATATGCCCTCGGGAAGTTCTATGCCTAAATCGTCTTCAGCAATCCTAACCACATGCTCCCAAAGTTTTAATTTGGAATCTGCAACATTCCTACTTTGAGGGTGCATTTGTTGCATGAGATTGATAATGTCTTCCAGATAAATCTTTCGTTCTTCCTTGCCCTCTATAGTGAACGCATGACGGATAAGTTCTTGCATATTCCTTCCATATTCCGGAATGATTAGCAAATCCTTTTGGGAGTTATACTCCATAATGATACTACTTATTGATTAATTCAAATTGCGAATAATTCTTAGAGAAAGAAAAGTGTCATCTCTTACTTTGATTATAAGCAGCTTGGTTTGTAATTATTAAAAAATGAAAATTATCTTTTTATTGCAGATTATTATTCATGCAATATTTTATTCTGTATCCTTTAGAAGGCTCTACTCAACAGTTACCGATTTAGCCAAATTTCGGGGCTGATCTACATTACATCCTCTCATCACGGCTATGTGATAGGAAAGTAATTGCATTGGAATAACTGAAAGTAATGGAGTAAATGGTTCTAATGTTGATGGAATTTCAATAATATAATCCGCTATTTTTTCCAAAATCTTATCTCCTTCATTTACCACTGCAATAACCACGCCTTTCCGAGCTTTTACTTCTTGAATATTACTAACTATTTTTTCATGGGCACTGACATTGGTTGCAATTACGAATACTGGCATATTCTCATCAATTAATGCGATAGGGCCATGCTTCATTTCAGCAGCAGGGTAGCCTTCTGCATGAATATATGAAATTTCCTTAAGTTTAAGTGCACCTTCTAGGGCTACAGGGAAGTTATACCCCCTTCCTAAATAAAGGGCATTGGTTGTATTTTGTATTTTGGTAGAAATTTCTTTTACCCTCTCATTGCAAGATAATGCTGCTTTTACTTTAGCTGGAATCTGCCCCAATTCCGTAATGTATTCTTGGTATTGGCTTCTTGAAATCGTTCCTTTTTCATTTGCAAGTGAAAGTGCAAGCAGAGAAAGTAAAGTAACTTGTCCTGTAAATGCTTTTGTAGAAGCTACTCCAATTTCCGGTCCAGCATGAATATACGATCCAGCATCGGTAACCCGCGCTATTGAAGAACCTACAACATTACAAATCCCAAATGTCAATGCCCCCATTCTTTTAGCCAACTCCAATGCTGCCAAAGTATCCGCGGTTTCTCCCGATTGGGAAATAGCGATAACCACATCATTTTCAGAAATGATCGGATTCCTATATCTAAATTCTGATGCATATTCTACTTCTACCGGTATTCTTGCCAAATCTTCAATTAAATATTCAGCAATTAACCCAGAATGCCAAGATGTTCCACAGGCTACAATAATAATCCTGTTTGCTTTTGAAATCCTATTCTTATATTGGGATAAGCCCCCTAACCTAACCCAACCTTCTTGAACATTCAGCCGCCCCCTCATACAATCTGCTATAGTCGTTGGCTGTTCATATATTTCCTTATGCATGAAATAATCGTAGCCTTCCTTTTCTATTGCCTCTATTTTTAAATCTATTTCGTGTATCAAAGGAATCTGAATTTCCTTTTTTATATTCATGACTTTGAGTCCCTCTTCTATGGAAACTACGGCGATTTCATTGTCATCCAAATAAACGACTTGATTAGTATATTCAACTATAGGAGTCGCATCGGAAGCAATAAAGAATTCGCCTTCCCCTATTCCAACGACTAATGGACTTGATTTTCTAGCGGCCACTATCTTATTAGGATCAAGCCGATCTATCACAGCAATGGCATAAGCTCCTACAACCTTAGTAAGGGCGAGACGTACAGCTTCTTCTATCAAAAGCCCCCCTTCTTCCTGTATTTCTTCTATTAAGTGGATTAAAACCTCCGTATCTGTCTCACTCTTAAATGTATGTCCCTGTGATTCTAACCATATTTTAATTGTGGAATAGTTTTCTATTATACCATTATGTATGATAACCAGCCTTTCAGAGCCAGACATATGCGGGTGTGCATTATTATCATCAGGAATACCATGAGTAGCCCACCGTGTATGTCCAATACCTGTTTTTCCTTGAGTATTACTCTCTCCTATTGATTTTATCAAATCATTTACCTTTCCTTTCTTTTTATATACATTTAAGGAATCATTTAGGATAGCGACTCCTGCACTATCATAGCCACGATACTCCAAACGTTTCAACCCCTTAATAAGTATAGGGTAAGCTTCTTTACTTCCAATATAACCAACAATACCACACATAATTATTCAATTTTAATAAAACAGCCAACTTTCTTATACACGAATATAAGATTTGTGGTAAGCTAATTTAAGAATTAAACAGATTAAAGTTTTGTATAAGTGAGATTTAATTTCAGAGGGTACTGAGAATGTCCCGCACCATAAAATACTCCTCGCTGTGCTAATTGATTTTTTAGGTAAACCTGAATATAGACACTATTATCTCCTCCTAAATTGTCATCAATTATATTCTGAAGATAATTTGAGATACCCAATCTATACTTTATTAGTGTCTGATTTCCACTTTCTTCTCTTGCTGGCGTACCTCCATACAAGTCTATATCTTGTAGAATAATCGCATTTGCAACATCCTCAATAACATAATAATTCCCATCGCTATTCAAAGCTGTCAGCACTAGTCTATCCGGATGGGAGTAAACAGTAGTATCATCTTCTAATAAATCAGCAAACGTGATTTCTAATTCTGCTTTATTTACAACTACATTCCCAAGGTTCTGAATGTCAGGGAAATCAACTTTAACATTATAGCCAGACATTCCTTGTACAAACACTAAGCTGTCACTCAATACCGGATCATTAATAAACGTTTCACTTACTGAACCAGACGGATCGTGATTGAATTCATTAAATTTTGTAGATAAATTCTCTACATTATAAGTAAAACTTTTTGCTACTTCGTTTTGGGTATAATATAACCTTAGGTAGGTTAAGGAAGATTTCCAATTGAAACCCAATATGTTTGAATTATTCTCATCTGGAGAAATTTTCAACCCCTTGAATTGTGCTTGAAAACTTGCAGTATTTTCGTACAAAACCCTTGCAAGCATAGTATCCGTAGGCATTAACTCCATACCAAGATCGGATGATAATGGTATTGTTATCCTTGGGTTAACCGAAACCGAGTCATTTACGACATAAGCCGTAGTAGGCATAGGTAAAAAATCTAATTTTTCGCCTATTGCTGGCTCCATTACTTCAAAATTATCATCGGAATAATAAAAATCCACATCAAAAGGCATTTCTTCAGCAAGTCTGAAAACCCTAAGGTTTTGCGGGAGCAAAGTATCTCCATAGGTTACAAAATCATTGTACCCCAATGAAAGTACCAGTGAGTCAAACGTAGCATCTGTAAAGTCAATATTTGATAATGTACTATTTGTAGATGGAATAAAGTTAAAATAAAGGTCTGCCTTTGATTTTCCAAAAATAGGGTCGTCAAGATAGCCACACAAATATGTGGATGGTTGATTTGCTACTACTTGGGTGTACGTAAAAATAGAATCTTGTAATGTGGTAAGAGTCCTTACTTCTACAGTATCGGTGAATACTATATTTGAAAAATCTTCCTCTACCAATTCCGAACCCAGTTCTGTAGGGTCATTACAAGAAGATGCTAAAATAGCTCCTAGTGCTATTAGCCAATAAATGCTGATTTTTAAATTTGTCATTCTAAATTTTAATTACTATTCAACTTTTTCTTCTAGCAAAGAATTATAGAACTCCATATATCCGCTCAGTAAATTATCTTGGTCGTCACTATAGGGAAGAAAGGGAGTCTCTGTTTCTTCCAACATTTTTACCAAATCCTCATCAATATTTTCGCTGCCTTGTATGACTGCATCTGAAAATTTAGCGGCTCCTTCGTGTAGTGTAGTCTTCGAACCATCAGAATATACCTCTAAGATTTCACTAGACATATCATTAATGGACGCCTTATTAACGAAATCTTCACTGAATGTGTTGCCCAAAGAATAGTCATACGAAGAATAAACTACTTTTGCCTCTTGGAAAAGGGGTTCGTTCTGATATGCTGTCTTCAAATAGGCAGGCACTAAACTGGTCATCCAACCATGACAATGAATAATATCCGGAGGCCAACCGAACTTCTTGACTGTTTCCAAAACACCTTTACAGAAAAAGATCATTCTATCCTCATTATCCTCAAATGCTTTGCCTTCACTATCCTCAAAAACGGATTTCCTTTTAAAGAAATCTTCATTGTCTAGAAAATAAACTTGCATTCTTGCCTGTGGCAATGATGCGACTTTGATTATCAAAGGATAATCATCATCATTCACAATTATATTCATCCCAGATAATCTCACCACCTCGTGTAGTCTGTGCCTACGTTCATTGATAACCCCATAACGAGGCATCAAGATGCGTATTTCCATACCGTTTTTCTGAATATGTTGTGGTAGTTTGTTAGCGATTTCCGAAATTTCTGAAAGAGCCGTATATGGCTTCATCTCTTGTGTGACTATTAAGACACGTTTCTTACTCATACATCCAAATCTTTATTCGATCCTTCAAAAAACTCAAAAGGTTTGCAAATATAAGGAAAAATGAGGAGTTTAAACCTTTGTATCGTAGCTTAGTTGTCATAATCAGGTAATTAACATGGAAAAAGAAGAAATCGTATCGTTATTATCCCAAGATCCTGTTCTTTCGGCACTTATTGGGCAGGTAGGGATCGATTGGGGTAAAAATAAAAATCCGGATATTTATCATGACTTGCTTCGGTCTGTCATTAGCCAACAATTATCTGTTAAGGCTGCAAGAACTATTTATGAGCGGTTCTTATCTCTCTTTGGCAACCTGTACCCGGACAAACAACAAGTTTTAGAATTGGATGAAAAAATATTGAGATCCAAAGGCCTCTCAAGGCAAAAAATAAAATATATCAAGAACATAGCCGCTTATTTTTTAGACAAGGGAGAAAATGTTGATTGGGAAAAACTTTCAGATGAAGCAATATTGGAACGCCTTATTACAATTAAGGGCGTTGGTGAATGGACAGTTCAAATGGTTTTGATGTTTTCATTAAATCGTTCTGATGTTTTTCCGTTTAATGATTTGGTCATTAGGAATAGGATGAAAATTCTTTATGGATTGGATGCTTTGGATAAAAAAGAGCTGAAAATGACATTGACAAATATTGCCGACAATTGGAGACCTTATAGAAGTTACGCATGTAAATATATATGGGCTGCCAAGGATAAAACCTAACGAAACACCAATAAGCGCTGGCTATCAAATCTAAGAAGCACTGCAATCATTACGGTAAAGGAAAGCAAGGATGAGCCTCCATAACTCATTAATGGTAGGGGAATCCCTATCACAGGCATGACACCCATTGTCATGCCTATATTGACCAAAAGGTGGATTGAAAATATGCCCGCAATCCCATAGGCATATACTCTCGTGAACCTTGAACGCTGCCGCTCTGCGACCATGCTTATTCTTAGTAATAAAGCTAGGTAAAGGATGATAACACCAAACGTCCCCATAAAACCCTGTTCTTCTCCAACTACTGTGAAAATGAAATCGGTATGTTGCTCTGGAACAAAATTCCCTTGGGTCATTTCTCCTTTCAAGTATTTCTTCCCCCATAAACCTCCTGACCCAATGGCTAATTTGGACTGTCTCAAATTGTAATACGAACCTCTTGGATCTGCTTTTTCTGGCATGAGCCAAACGTTTATCCTATCTCTTTGATGGGACTCCAATACATTGTAAAAAAGATAATTTACCGAATACGTAAAGCCTGACATTACTAAAACAGCTACCATTAGAAAAGATGCCAACTCCTTTTTTCTTTTTGTGAAATTCACAATTAGGGCTACTAATAGGTAAGCAGTCGAAGCTCCTAATACATATAGTGTGTGTTCTTTGAAAAAGAGAATGGAACCAAGGATTAGTGCAGCCAAGGATAATCGCCACCACAACTGTGGAGTAAGATTGGCAATAGCAACAAGAGATCCCAAGAGCATGACGAAAATTAAAACCTGAACCGGATTATACATCAATCCAAGTATGAAGAGTAGTATAAAAACGGCTGCGGCTATATAGATTATAGGTGTCATTCCCTCTCGAAAAAGTGGAATCATCAAAGCAAAAAAGATAAGGGCAGAACCTGGATCCCCTTGTAAAACGACCAAAACCGCAGGTAATAAGAAAATCCCTATGGCAGTGATAGCTGTTCGGGAATCTTTGACAGTATTGTTCGTACTCAGGTATGTTGCCAATGCTAGACAAGTAGCGAATTTGGCTAATTCGGAGGGTTGGAATTTAAAGCCTCCCGGCAGACTGAACCATGACAATGCTCCATTGGTGGCAGCGCCATAAGCCATTACCATTAGTAATAAAAATATGGCTACACCATATATGATAAACGAAATAGTCTTGAAAAATTGGGGTTCGATCAATAGGATGGCACTTCCTATAAGGGCAGAAAGAAGTAAGAATAATCCTTGTTTTCCTGCCTCCGTATTCAAATCAAAAAATCCGGTAGGGGCACTAGGGTCATAGCCCGCTGCATAGATCATAAACCAACCTATCATAGCCAAACCAAAATAAATGGCTACCGTCCACCAATCTATATCCCAAAACGATGCTGATCTCCTACTCAATTTATTCTCATTCTTTTATCAATTCTTCTAATATTCCTTCTTTCATTGCAAAGGAAGAAACTATTATGTCTTTTGCACTTGTTTTCTCCAAAACAAAACGGATGAGTTCCAATGCCACAATAATCATATCCGCCCTTGTGTCCGGAATTTCTTCTATTCCAAACCGCTCTTCCAATGAGGTGAAGATAAGTTTATCAAAGAAATGGGAAAATTTATTTGCCTTGAAACGAATACTGTTTTCCAATTTTTCTTCAAAAGCTATCATTCCTTCCAAAACATCAAAAGTCCCGGATGAACCAACTAGAATATCTACCGGATATTTTTCCAATGCCTTTAGGAATGGCTTTAATAAATTTCCCAAGTGTTCATCCAATCTTCCCAATTCTTGGGGTGTAATCGGATCATTATAATGAAACTCCCTATACAAAACAGCTACACCTATTGGGAAACTTTCACTCCAATATACCTTACTTTTATCAGCAATTACAAACTCCACACTTCCTCCACCAATATCCATGATTAGGATTCTCTCTTCTTGGATGGAGATAGCTTTCATTGTTCCTTTATGGATTAATCTTGCTTCTTCCTGTCCGGGTATCAATTCTATTTTGATACCTAATTCCTCCCTTGCTTTTTCCACGAACTGCTCCCCATTGGATGCTGTTCTTAGAGCAGCAGTTCCGAATGCTTTCAGTCTGCTAATATTAAATTCCCTTAGTCTCAATGAAAAAGATGCCAGTGCATCCATCCCTCTCTTAAAGGGTTCCTCTCCGATAGTATCTATCCCTTCCTCCGCTAACTTAACATAAATCCGTTCTTTGTAAAGTTGGGCAATCCCTCCATCTTCCTTTTCTTCTATTGCTAGCAAATGAAATGTATTCGTCCCCAAATCTATAACTGCATACCTCTTGTTTTCCATTCGCTGTTTTTTTTGATTACTGGCCCGGCATCGGATTTGTCTTGAATCTAGCCAACATGCTGTTATAAAATTCTATTCCTTGCTGATTCATTAGATTAACATAGGCGGGTCTATTGTTCTCATAAAAAACATAATAAGAACAACCCTCCCCGATATGTGCACTTATATGGGCTATTTGTTCTCCTTTGCTTTTCACAAAAATCAAACAGATTTCTTTACAAGGTGATTTTACCACTTCTTTGGGAACAATGGAACTAAGTGTCTGCTGGGCTCCGCCTCCCCCGACATTCATACTGAATCCCGTATCTGTAAATTGCAAATCCAAATCATCCGCACTATTAAGCAAATTAGCAATGGCTTGTTGGGATAAGGCAGGGAAAGAGGGGATTTCCGGAGCAGCAACATCATTCCCCGTTCTATTGTCAGAGCTTGCTTTGTTACAGGAAAACATGACAATACAAGAAAATATAAACCCAATTATAGTATTCAATTTCATATCTGATAATTTCTAAAAATAATATTCTACTCTAAATGTCAGTAAATGTCCTAGCAATGCATCTGCATTGACATCGTTTTTCAATGCATTGGTAACTGATCGTGCAAATCGGAGTGTACCTCCAAAATGCTCATTGAAAAGATATGTTGCTCCTAGGATAATGCTAATCTCATTTTTCCTGAATGATTCCGAGGTGAAACTTGAAAAATCATTTGTGGAGGATCGGATTAATCGCCCGAAAGACACTCCACTGTGAAAATCAATTTTCCATTCCTTATAACTGAATAATAGAGGAATCTCCACATAATCCAATTTTATCCTTGTTTGTACATTTCCGTTAGAGCTTTTTTTAAGTTTCTCTGAACTGCCCCGCATACTATATAGCATTTCCATATGCAATGCCATTTTTTCCTTTATACGATACTTTACTTTTATTCCGGCATGCAACCCCAATTTACTATACCCTCTAAATTGGTCTCCATCTAATTGTGCAGCATTAAAACCGGCTACAATCCCACCCTTAAACAGACTGCTCTTATCTTCTTCTTTCTGAGCCACCAGACTTAGGCTGAAAAAAACATATACAATTATAAATATCAAATGCTTTTCCATCTGCTTATTTTAAAAATTTAATGAAGGACTTTTCAAAGTTGCCAAAAATAGTGAACTTTATGGATTGAAAAGGATTGTATTTTTATAAATACAATATTGTAAGCACGAATATAAGACTAAAGAAGGT
>JAHDHJ010000281.1 GCA_020631375.1 Saprospiraceae bacterium
CCTAGTGGTTGTGAGACGATAGAATCATTAACTATTCCTAATAATTGTAGGGAGCTACCTGTAGAAATGATGTATTTCAAATCAGTATCAAATTGTCCGATAGGATTGGAATGGGCTACCGCATCAGAAAAGAACAATGCATATTTTCTAGTGGAAAGATCTTCTAATGGAATTGATTTTGAAGAAATAGGACGTATAATGGGGAATGGTAATTCTGCCGAAATAAATAGATATGAATTTTTAGATGAGGAATTAAAGGGAGGATATTACTATTACAGGCTGAAGCAAGTTGACTTTGATGGTGCTTTTGAATATTCTGATGTCATTACAGTTAAATCACTTTGCGAATCGGGTATTGAGGGAAGTATATTCCCGAATCCGACCCGAGGAGATTTTAGTTATGCTATTAATAATAGTGGAGATATAAATACAGTTTCTATTAAAATAATGGATGCATTAGGTAGAGTGGTTTATTACGAACAGAATCTTGAAATAACTGAAGGTCAGAATGTATTTGAAATAGAGGGTAGTCACTTTCCAAAGGGAGTTTATTTCGTAGAAATGACTAATGCAGAAGGTAAGAATATTGATATGCAAAAATTGATTGTCTCTGGAGATTGATTTATATATTCAAAATTTAGATTTTACAATTTGATTTCATCATACAAAATTATAACGGTAAACAGGGAGGGGCAAAATGCTCCTCCCTTGCTTTTGTGTTAAACAAGGTTTAAATATTTCCTTAGAATCTGTCTAAATAACAAATAATAAGGGCAAATAAATGTATCCCATGTCCATAGAAAACCAAAGTATTATATCTTTGTTGGGATTTTAAGATTTTCTTAAAATAGAAGAATTAAGTACATTATATAAATCATTCAAAACGAATGACTTTGAGAAATAGAATCATAAAATTAGCAATGTTAACCAGCCTCTTGTTCTTGGCTGACTTAGCATCTGCCCAAGCAGCCGGAGGCGGTAATCTATCCAATATCCTAATGTGGCTAGTGGCTTCATTGATATTATTTGCTTTATTATTTGTAGGCGATAGCCTGTTAAAATTGGAAGCGAGGAATGTCGGAGCAGACAAAAATGGAGAAAATTATTCCATCTTACCTAACCTAAAAGACATCGTCAGACCTAAAGTGCCTGATTTTGTTCCCAAGGGAAATTTACATAGCCTTAATAAAGGATATGATATTAAATTGGAAGGTAAGGCAGTCAACAATGGAACAAAACATCCAAAAGCTACGACTTTTGCAGTAAAGCCAACGGATTTTTTCGGTATTGCACCCATTCCTAAAATGTTAGTCGAAGTAGGTGATAAGGTCAAGGCAGGAGATGCCTTGTTCTTCAATAAGAAAACACCGGAAGTGAAATTCTGTGCTCCTGTAAGCGGTGAAATCATTGCAATCAACAGAGCGGAAAAAAGAGCGATAGCAGAAGTTGTTATCAAAGCTGATGAAGACCAGACCCATAAGGTATTCAAAACAGTTGCTTTAGACCAAATGACTAGGGAAGAGCTAGTTGGCTTCATGGCAGAAAGTGGCGTATGGCCAATGATTAGACGCCGTCCTTTCCAATTGATTCCCGATGTCAACGAAGTTCCAAGAGATATTTTCGTATCAACATTTGATTCGGCACCATTAGCACCCGATTCCAATATATTGGTAGAGGGACGTGAAGCTGATTTCCAAAAAGGATTGGAAATATTGTCAAAATTGACAGAAGGTAAAGTTTATTTAGGCTTAAACGCCAAAGAACAACCTGCTTCAGCTTTCGCCAATGCAACTGGTGTGGAAAAACATTATTTCCACGGAAAACACCCTGCTGGAAATGTAGGTGTACAGATCCATCACATTAAACCTATTGCGAATACGGATGTTGTCTGGACTGTCGGGGTTCAGGAAGTGATGAGCATTGGAGCATTATTTACTAAAGGTAGATTCGATGCAGAAAGAGTTGTTGCATTAGCAGGAGCGGAATTATCCAATCCACATTATATCAGAACCCATTTAGGAGCGTCAATAGAAAATTTCATAAAAGGAAATATAGATGAGGAAGCGGGAGAGTTACGCTATCTTTCTGGGGATGTATTAACAGGTACACAAATAGAACCAAATGGATTCTTAGGGTTCTTTGATGACCAAATTACAGTATTGCTCGAGGGGAAATATAATGAGATGTTCGGATGGTTGCTACCATTGGCACCTCGTCCAAGTATTTCCAGGACAATGCCCGGATTCCTAATGCCTAATTTTGAGTATCGTGCAGATACCAACACACATGGAGAGGGTAGGGCATTCGTAGTAACGGGACAATACGAAAGCGTATTACCTATGGATATTTATCCACAACATTTGATGAAATCCGTTCTTATAGGAGATTTTGAGAAAATGGAAGGATTGGGATTGTTGGAATTGGTAGAGGAAGATATAGCACTTTGTGAATTCGTCTGTACTTCCAAGCAGCCCCTACAACGTATTCTTCGTGACGGCTTGGATATGCTGAACGAACAAGGATAAGAATTAAAAAAGAAATTGAATTTTTCAGTCATACTGAATCAAGACAATAGATGAAACCAATATTAGATTTTTTAGAAAAGATAGAGCCGGACAAAAAGAAATCACCTTTCTTACATACATTGTTTGATGGCTTCTTCACTTTCCTATATGCACCTAAGAGTGTTACCAAAGGTGGCGTTCATATGCGTGATGGTATGGATTTGAAACGTACCATGATTATGGTCGTTTTGGCAATGCAGTTATGTTATCTGTTTGGTACATATAATATAGGGCATCAACATTTCGTAGCTATTGGCGAGCATATGGGCTTTATGGAAGGCTTCCATTTGAAGTTGTTTTATGGTCTGATTAAGATGTTGCCAATATTTATCGTAGCACATGTTGTAGGCTTGGGAATAGAATTCTGGTATGCTGCCAAAAAAGGACATGCGATAGAAGAAGGCTTTCTTGTTTCAGGAGCATTGATACCCTTATTAATGCCACCGGACATTCCATTATGGATGTTGGCAATAGCCGTTGCTTTCGCAGTAATCATAGGAAAAGAAGCTTTCGGAGGAACTGGAATGAATATATTGAACGTAGCACTTTTGGCTCGTGTATTCATCTTTTTTGCCTATCCCGGAGACATTTCAGGGGACGAAGTTTGGATTTCCGGTATTGTGAAAGAAGGACAAGACCATTTCGCTGCACCTTATTATGCCCAAGCTTGGCATGATTTAGGTGGTCACCTCCACGAATTATCTGACTGGTTGTTCGGA
This sequence comes from Saprospiraceae bacterium, assembly GCA_020631375.1. Taxonomy (GTDB): domain Bacteria; phylum Bacteroidota; class Bacteroidia; order Chitinophagales; family Saprospiraceae; genus JAHDCE01. The sequence continues at coordinate 3,284 of JAHDHJ010000281.1, forward strand.
CTCTTCGGACTAGATACTTTCGGTGCTATCCAAGAAGGAAAACAAGTCGTAGATGGATTTTCAGGTGCGACACCATTGGCATTAGCCAAAACAGGAGGATGGGAAGCTGTAACGGCTAAATATTCCGAATCACAAATGTTCTGGGGAGCGATTCCTGGTTCGATAGGAGAAACTTCAAAACCGTTTATCCTTGTAGGTGCTGCTATGTTATTGGCAATGGGAATTGCAAGTTGGAGAATCATGTTGAGTATGTTCTTAGGAGCAGCCGTAACGGGTTTACTGTTCAATGCTGCTGCTGGAGATGCTGCTACATTTATGGCAGTTCCGTGGTGGGGACATTTCTACATGGGTAGTTTCTTCTTTGCTATGGCATTCATGGCAACAGACCCTGTAACTGCCGCCTCTACCAATACAGGTAAACTGATTTATGGATTTTTCATAGGAATGGTAGGAATGATTGTTCGTGTATTGAACCCTGCATATCCGGAAGGATGGATGTTGGCGATTTTGTTCATGAACGTATTCGCTCCATTAATTGATCACTACGTATTAGAAGCTAATATCAAAAAACGTTTGAGCCGTGCATAGTACTAGATATATATATACATTCGTATTGGTAATGACAGTCGTAGTGGCTGTGATTCTTGCGGGGATGAATACCTTTTTAAAGGAAATTCACCAAAAAAATGAGGCGATCTTCAATAAGAGAGCCGTATTGAAAGCTGTTATTCCTGCTGAGGTGGATGCCATGTCTGATGAAGAGATAATTGCATTCTTTTCAAAGAATGTTACACAACAAGTGTTTAACATGGAGGGAAAGGAGTTCTTTCCTGCAGATGTGAAAGATGCTCGTAATTTCAAGGACAAGAAAGGACAAGCCGAAGATTTGGATTTGAAAAAGGAAAAGAAGAAAGACGAAAAAGATAGGTTACATCCTTTATATACTTATGTAGATAAGAATGGAAAGACCAATTACATCACTGCGGTAAGAGGTAGCGGACTTTGGGATGAAATTTGGGGTTATATCGCTTTGGCAGAAGATAAGAGTACCATAGTAGGTACTTCTTTCGATCACCAAGGAGAAACTCCGGGACTAGGAGCAGAAATCAAGGATAATCCTACTTTTCCAACGAGTTTCAATGGAAAGAAAATCCTAGATAAGGATGGTAATTTCGTTTCCATCAATGTAAAGAAAGGTGGAGCAGATAAAGACAATCCACACGCTGTAGATGGTATTTCAGGAGCGACTGTTACTTGTGATGGTGTAACCGAAATGCTAGAAAGAGGATTGCAATATTATGCACCGGCTTTAGCCAAGAAGTAATTAAGAAATTATAAGAACATTAGCCTTTAGGCAAATGTTTATAAATATAAATTAAACAGTTTTAAAACCTATACATAATGGCTGAAACTGCTGTTCAAGAAAAAGAACCATTATTTGGTAAAAAGGAAAGGAAA
>JAHDHJ010000282.1 GCA_020631375.1 Saprospiraceae bacterium
CTGTCAAATTCCATATCAGTTCTATTTTTAGTAAATTGGATGTAAAAAATAGAACTGAGGCTGTGAAAGTGGCTTTGGAGAAAGGCTTGGTGCGATTGTGACACAAGCAAAATCATCTCGGTTTTCCAAAATCCTGAACCCAATAATTGCCACTTCTGCCCATTCCCATTTCTGTAAAATTCCCACTCATGATATTTTTACAATGATCCGGACTGTCGATCCAAGCTTCTATGACAGCTTCTTCAGAGGTATATCCATTCGCTATATTCTCACCAATAGCCAACCATTCGTATCCCTCGGCAGCAACTCGGTCTGCGGGTGTAGAACCATTTTGTCCTATATGGGAAAAATAATTATTTTCATCCATATCCCTACCATGCCTATAGGCAGAATTCTCTAATAGTTGGTTCCAAGAAAGCCTGGGAACTGCGGGATAACTCGTAGAACCACAATTGCATCCCGTATCTCTATAAGCATTTACCAATTCCAAAATATTAGTGGGGACAACTGTATTCTCTGAAGGATCATAATCCAGTGGAAGCAAAATATTGTTATTGTTATCACTATTGCCATTACCATCATCATCCTCTACACAAGAAAACAGATGGATGCTTAGTAAAACTACCATAAATATGGGTGGAAGTGATTTTAACCTTACTGATATTCCCATTTGACTCATTGATTTGTTTTGTGAAATTAAGCTTTCTCATAATATTTCTAAAAACAATGTTACGGAAGGTAGTATAAATCAATTTAATCTTGTTCTTCATAGCGGTATATTTAGGAATAGGTTTGAAATTTTAACAAAAACGGTTCCTTGTTTTGAATTATTGTAATTGTGGAAAACTTTTGGCATGCATTATGCGTTGCTACAAATTAAAAATTTGTGACATTATTTCACATTCAATTTTGTGTTAATGGCACAGTATTTGGAATTATCAAAGACAATAGACTTTATTAAATGTTTTTTGCTATTACACTAAACTTTTGCCATTAGGTATCGTAAAATATCTAATGTAGCTATTTAACTAATCTATACTATTATATGTCAACTACTAAAATTCACCCGAAAATGAAATTTGGATATTTTACATTTTGCTTTGTTTTACTAAGTAATCTATCATTTGCAGCCTCTTGGGAAACTTTCTGGGAAAACCACCGGATATTTGTCACTGAATCCCAATCAAATACTATCATATACCAAGATCAAGATTGTCCAAAAAGAAAAAAGGAATGTAATGGTACTCGTTCTTTTAAGGATGGTTCCCGATACGAGGGCGATTTCAGTTATGGGGAACCTCATGGCAAGGGAACCTTGGTTCTAGCTGATGCAAGTAAATATGTCGGAGAATTCCAAAGCGGTTTCAGACATGGCAATGGAAAAATTGCTTTTCCTAATGGAGATACATACCTCGGAGATTGGAAAAATGATCGGAAACATGGAAAAGGGATATATACTTGGGCTGATGGTTCAAAGTATGTAGGACAATATTTTGAGGACATGATGAATGGCAAGGGAATCATTACATTGGCAAATGGCGAATCATTTGAAGGCGAATGGAAAGAGAATCTCGCACATGGAGAGGGCACATATTCCTTGGAGGACGGGAGCAAGCATTTTGGAAAATATAAATATGGCAAACGAAATGGCTCTGGTGTAATTACTTGGAACACAGGCGATGTATTTATTGGAAAATGGAAAGATGGCAGTATTACAAAAACCGGTACATTCCAATTCAATAATGGAGCAAAATATATTTGTATTTGGGAAAAGGGAGAACTGATTGGGGATGCGACTTATGTCAATGAAGAAGGAAAAGAAATAAAAGGTAATTTAAAAGAAATAGAAAAAAAAGCCGGAGAAGATACAGAACTTTGGGAATCCATTGCCCCTAATTTATCCATCTCTTGGTATGCGGTAGCTTTGGAATACAAATACCAAGATAAATATAAAGAAGCACTAAGGGCATTGGAAGAAGCAGGCAGATTTATGCCTCCCTCTTCTGACATTGGCAAACTCATTTACCAACAAACCCAAAAAATCCAAAAGAAAATAAATGATGATGATAATTCATAATAAGTTAAAGTTCTAAAAATTTTCGAACTCATGCCATCTTGGTTTGATTTTTGAAACTAGTAAAAAGTAGTAATAGTTTAGTTTGGTTTTTTCGGATTAACGAGTGCCGCTTTAATTAACGGCATTCGTTTTTAATTTATTATTATTCCATCTTTTAGATAGGGAGGCATAGAAGAATCCTTTTCTCCATATTGTTTTATTAGGCTCCTTAAAAGAATATAATACATACCTGAATGGGTAATATTATTTTCGTTTCTTTCTTCAATCGTCATTCTGTTTTCAAAACCATAATCATCAAGTAGGTTTAGAAAATCCTTATCCTTTGACATTATATGGACGGGAGTTTCATGTCCTGAACTAGCGTTTGTTATTAATGGAGGCTGATGGTCACCTCCCCATTGACACATATTATACAAAGACCTAATTTGATACCAACTTGTCGTAAATTAATTGTGGATTCTTTATTATCTTCGCCTATTATATTTCTTTTAACGAACCATTTATTCGCAATGAAGCATTTTACTATTTTCATTTTTGTTCTAATATCTTACCAAACCTCTCTGGCTCAACTAAGCAGATATCCTTACATTCAATCCACGACTAAAAATTCGACCATTATTGCTTGGAAAACAGACCCAAGTACAACCGGACAAGTAAATTATGGAACAGATATCAATAACCTAAACCAATCTGTATCAGAAACAAGTCCTACAAGTTTACATGGGATAACGCTAGAAAACCTTAGCCCTGACACAAAATATTATTATGAAATATTAGCTAATGGAAACGTTCTCACATCAGAATTTTTCTGGACGGCTTCAGATTCTACGGACCAACAATTTTCGTTCCTACATTATGGCGACTGTGGTTATAATAGTGCCATGCAACACCAAATCGGAGACCTAATGGAAGCAGACGATGCCAATTTTGCAGTAGTTTGTGGGGATATAGACCAAGGTGGCGTTCCTCATGTCACTGCCAGCGAGGGAGGTGATAATTATGATGAAATCTATTTTGATGTATATAACGACGGCGTGAATTCCAAAATGCTTTCGCATGAATGCCATTATACTGCAATAGGAAACCATGACACCTATAAGGATAACGGACAAACTTATGAAAATGAATTTTTCCTCCCTCATAACAATGCCGAAAATTCTGAAAGATATTATTCTTTTGAATGGGGCGATGCCAAATTCATTGCCTTGGATGTGATCACACCATACGATCATGATGATGTTTTCCCTCCATATAATGATTCTCCTAATAGCGAACGTTGGTGGACGGATTTCACACCGGGTTCAGCCCAATACCAATTCCTAGAAGACGAATTGAAATGTAATGATAAAAAATGGCTTTTCGTTTATTTCCATGAAGGTCCTTGGACGAATTATTGGGGAGCAGATTATAATTTGCCTCTAGCAACAGGAGGAGACTATTATCAATACGAGGGAAATCTAATGGTAAGAGAACACCTAGTCCCATTATTCGAGACTTATGGAGTTGATATTGTTATGGTAGGTCATTCCCATTTATATGAAAGAGCTGAGAAAAACGGAGTCATGTATATCACTTCGGGTTCTGCCGGAGACAGTGATGTCAGCGCAAACATCGAATATGCAAACCATCCGGAAATAACAACTGCAATCTTGGATAATGTTTATGTGAAATATTCCATTGATAATGATAATATTTCATTCAATGTCATCAATAAGGACAATAATGTAATAGATACCTATAATAATACTAAATCCTATACTCCTTTTGCAGCAATTGGTGCACCTACGAATGCTTCATGTGCAGCAGCCGAAGACGGTATTGCTGTTTTAAACGTAACAGGTCCAAAACCACCTTACACCATAGAATGGTTTGATGGCACTACAGGAAGTGTTTTGTCCGATGTTGCTCCGGGAACATATTATGCCATAGTTACCAATACATATGGCTGCGAAAAAGTAGCTTCGGTTACTGTTGGTGATGATATGGAAATGCCCAATGCAGAATTTACATTCAATAATACGGACAATGTCTATGATTTCATAGGAGCAGATGCTTCGGGAGATACATATCTTTGGGATTTTGGTAATGGAGATACAGAAACAACCACTTCAAATATCAATTCCTACACTTATACTGAAAACGGAACTTATACAGTAACCCTCACAGTTACAACAGCATGTGGGACAGATGTCTATATGACAATGATTACAGTTGATGCCGTACCCAATAGTATTGGGAATTTAAATCAAGATGCCGCATCCATCTCCATTTCTCCTAATCCTGTTTCAGATATCGCTACAGTAAATGTCAGCCAATTGAGCGGAAAATTATTTGTAAGCATCTTCGATGTTTCGGGTAAGGAAATCCAATCGTTCAGAACCAGAAACAAAGAGTTCACCATTCAGAATGACAACTGGACTAGTGGAAAATACTTCGTAAAAGTTACAGACAAAAAAGGAAAATTTGCTGTGACTGAAATGATTGTTAGGTAACAATAATAATCAAGGAAATAGAAACCACCCAAACCTCAGCGTTCTGGGTGGTTTTTTATTTATTGGAAAGTCTAAGAAATGTGTATCAATTTTACTCTACCCGATGGTTTTTCTATTCAAGAACCCAACTCGCCTTTCAAGGTGT
>JAHDHJ010000283.1 GCA_020631375.1 Saprospiraceae bacterium
CTTCTTTGGCTACACCTTTTCCCATTATTGTTTTACCAATGATGAGCGTAGGTCTATTCTTTTCAGCATTACCTGCTTTAATCGCCTTTCTTATTGCATCGTGGTCATTGCCGACTATGGTAATGACATGCCAGCCCCAAGCTTCATATTTCTTAGCGGTATCTTCTGAAGTCACCACATCTACTTCTGTAGATAATTGGATATCATTGGCATCATAGAACATCACGATTTGTCCCAAGCCCAGATAACCTGCAATACGTCCGGCGCCCTGGGAAATTTCCTCTTGCACTCCCCCATCAGAAATATAGATGTAGGTTTTGTGTTCCACTACTTCCCCGAACCTTGCTGCCAGGAATCTTTCCGCCAAAGCGGAACCTATTCCGAAAGCATGTCCCAAACCCAAAGGACCGGAAGTATTCTCAATACCCCTTTCCTTGTCTAATTCCGGATGGCCGGGCGTAGGGCTTCCCCATTGGCGGAAAGCCTTTATATCATTCATGGAATAATTTCCCAAAAGGGTCTGAACCCCATATAGCATGGCAGACATATGACCCGCATCAAGATAGAATCTATCCCTTGCCATCCAAGTCATATCGTTTGGATCATAATCCATGAATTCAGAATAGAGGATATGGATAAAATCCGCTCCGCCCATCGGACCTCCGGGGTGACCGGATTTCGCTTTTTCGACCATAGATGCTGCTAGGATTCTGATATTATCAGCAGCTTTCAGACTCAAATTATTGTTGGCTTTCACTTGTTTCCAGATTTGAAAAAATTATAATGTAGAATAGGAATTCCCTATGGGGCTGCAAGATAAAAAGAAGTTTAAGAAGCCGTATGGATTTTAATGATAGATTTTGTCCATCATTATTCTATCTCGTCTTCATCTTTGAATATATCAAGTTTTCTCCTATCTCTTTTAGTGGGTCTTCCTGTTCCTTTTTCTCTTCTTTCTGCTGCTGCCTTTCCTATAAACCAATCCTTGAATTTATTCAATTCCTCTTCTGGTGTCAGATTTTCATAACATTCCACAGCTATTGAAGCACCTACTCTTTTATCAATTAGTTTGGTCACCTTATAAGTAAAATCATAACCATCCTTTCTCACTCCAATGGTTTCACCTACAGTTAACATATAAGATGGTTTCACCTTTTCTTCTCCGATACTTACCCTATTCGACTTGCAAGCATCGGTGGATATGGTTCTCGATTTGAAAATGCGGACGGACCACAACCATTTATCTATTCTTACTTTTTCCATTATTGTGTACGGTTTTTATACCTATTTGAATTCATACTATAATCCGAATACAAAAGCGGCACTCTGGTTCATCCAGAATGCCGCTTTAAAAAGACTTTAAATTAATCAAAGATTATTCTATTTCTTCTTTCAATTTGGCTCCCGGCTTAAATTTAGCAACATTCTTAGCTGCTATTTTAATTTTCTTACCTGTGGCAGGATTGTGTCCTTCACGGGCTGCTCTTAATGAAACTGAGAATGTTCCGAATCCGATTAGGGATACTTTGTCTCCAGCTTTAAGGGCTCCGGTAATTGCTTCTAGAGTCGCGTCCAATGCCTCACCAGCTTTAGCTTTTGACAAATCTGCGTTTTCTGCAATTGCATTTATTAAATCTCCTTTGTTCATGATTTAGGTTTTTATATATTTAATTGAACTAAGCGCGACAAAAATAGTCGCTAGAAAATGTAAAATCAAGTTTTTCAGCATATAAATCTCTCAAAATACTACTATTTATAGGGGTTTTAGTGATATTTAAGTGATTTGACCAATTGTTTATTAAATAAAATGGAATTATCTTGTACCAATAAATCATAAAAATTTATAAAATGCGAAAAAGAATCATACGCTTTTCTATCCTTTTCATGCTTTCTGCATTCCTTTTGACTTCTTATTCCTGTACTAAAAAGACAGGCTGTGCCATAAATGATAAAGCACATAATAAAGCAGATAAAAATGGTAACTTCAAAAAGAAGAAAACTAAATCCGGTCTTTTCCCTAAAGGAATGAGGTAATTCAACAATACAAATATATTCAAAATAATTATAAAATTATGTTTTTTACGCAAAAAAATTAAAGTGAAATTATTTTTGTTTCCTTAGTTTTAATAGGAATCCAAACATCCTCCTCGGATTGGGGATTATTGGGTCCAAGATATTTTTCGGTTAATATTTCAAAATGTTCTCTTTCATCCAGTGTGTATTTGGAGTTAGGTATCCAATGCTGACAAATGAATTCAGAGGTTTTGTGAAAAGTATCTGCCGTTCCTTTATGTAAAAACACAGCATATAATCCTCCTTTTATTAGATGGGATTGCATCCCTATCTGTATATCTCCAAGTTTTTTTACTTCTATTGCCGCCCATGCAGAGAACTCGGTATTAGGTTTAAAATCCTCCATTTTTAAGCCTTTCGGGTAAATTTGCATAGAGAAGAAATTATTATTACTCTACCCGATGGTTTTTAAAATAACTGCCGTTTCAGGTGTTTGTTCACCTGAAACACCCCGTCCGAACAGTATTTCAAGGTGGACAAACACCTTGAAAGGCGAGTTGGGTTCTTGAATAGAAAAACCATCGGGTAGAGTAAATTATTATCCAAAATATTCTCAATTTCTTTTCTTCTAGGCATGAATTGCTTCCATAATCGAGCAGCTTGATTATTTACTAATGAAGTTACGGTGTTCATTCCTAAAAGGAATTTAGGCTCTGGAGCGATAATCCTAGGTTCTTGAATTTTATTCATTATAAAAATTTGCATGGAAATTAGAATGAGGCTGTCCAGAAAGATTAATCTGGGCAGCCGTGCGAGTGTGTTTGTTCACCTCGCAACAAGGTCTAATTGGTGGGGTTATTGTCAGGCGAACAAACACACCTGACAAGGTTGTGCTTTTATAAAAATGTCTCGTTGTCTGGGCTATCCATATGTTTTTTGCCTACTCCCAAAAAAGAAATTCCCGATTTTTTAAGCATTAGGGACTAGGCAATTAATAAACTACCAAAAAATGACGAGGTTATTTTTTCTTATGTCAAGGCAAAAAACATAGGGATAGCCGTAGCTATCACGAGGCTTTTTAACGCAGACAGAAGGAAAAAGAATCCGTTAGAATGGTAGGTTATTATTTTCCTAGTCCCTTACTTACTTTTTTATTATATCAATCCCCTTGATTTCAATTCCAAATATTTATTCACTGTATTCATGGATAAATCCTCCGGTTTTGTGAGAATGGCTTGGATGCCGTATTGGCGGAGTTTGGAGACTATCTGTTCTTTTTCGTAAATGAATTGTTTGGCAACTGTTTGGTGGTATATTTCCTCTACTGTATTTACTTCCTCTTCAGAAAAATCTTTTATTTCCGAATTTTCAAAGAATACAACGACCAGAAGATGTTGGTTATTCATCCGTCTCAATAAGGGCAAGACTCTTTCGAGAGCGTACATACTTTCGAAATTGGTAAAAAGAAAAACAAGGCTTCTGCCTGAAATCAAATTCCGTACTGCACGATATAATAATTCGTAATTAGCCTCAAGGTTTCTTTCCTTTTCCCTATACAAAGTTTGGAGAATGGAGTTCAATTGGTTTGCCCTCCTATCCGCTTTTATGGTAGAACCGATGATATCGGAAAAAGTCATCATCCCTGCCCTATCGTGTTTTTTCAAGGCGATATTGGAAATGACTAAGGTCGAGTTTACTGCATAGTCCATTAGGCTCAAGCCATTGAAAGGCATTTTCATGCTTCGGCTTTTGTCTATGATACAATAAACTTGTTGTGCTCTTTCATCTTCGTATTGGTTAACCATCAGTTTATTGGCCCGACTGGTCGCTTTCCAATTCACACTACGATAATCATCTCCCCTTACATAATCCTTTATCTGCTCAAATTCATAACTATGCCCAATTCTCCTCATTCTTTTCACTCCTCCCTTATCCATTGTCACTTTATCAAATGCCTTGAGTTCAAAATTCTTCATCTGAACGAGTGATGGATAAACGGGTAGTGTCATTGGGAATTTATGTTCATATCGCCTTTCGACAATTCCTAAAAACGACCTAATGAATACATTGACAAAACCAAAATTATACTCCCCTCTTACTTTGGGTTTGAGTTCATAAGTAATTATTTTTTCTTCGTTTGGCTTCAGTTTGAAACTGAACTCAAAATCCCTTTTTTGAAACTCTATCGGAATTTCATCAATAACAGTAATATCAAATGGTTGGGAGGAAATATTCTCCACTGTTATTTTTATCGGATTGGAATCGCCCAATGAAAATACTTTGGGTAATTTTCTTCTTATTTTCAATGGAATCTTTAATGCAAACAAAAGCATGGCATCCACTGCTGCCAATACCATTAAAAATGTCAACATTGCCCAAGGCAATACAATTGGGTCAAATGCCCGCCCAATAAAAAATGCAGTACTATTCAAAAAATATGCTGCTACAAATAATATCACAACCAATGCCGCTATCCCAAAAAACCGTTGTGTAAGATAAACGTCCTTCATCAAACGGTATAACAATACCAACAACCCTACTCCTAGTAAAAATACTACGAAGTAAATGGCTATTTCCTTGTCTTCCAAAAATGAAGTAAAATCAAACATAAATTTTCTATTAGCAGTTAGCAGTTAGCAGTTAGCAGTTAGCAGTTAGCAGTTAGCAGTTAGC
>JAHDHJ010000027.1 GCA_020631375.1 Saprospiraceae bacterium
CTAAAGGAGTGGTTCTTCAACGAAGTACAGGCTAAAAAGATGCTGAAAGAACACGGCATGATTAACTTGAATAACTACTTAGTCTTACTTACAGAAAACATCAGTTCCACACCATCCATGTCCACTAATTCTCCCTTTGTTTCCTTTACTAATTCCAAGGAATCTGCCAAGACTTCTGCCTTTACATAATCACCGAACTCAGCGACTGCGGATTCTAGCATTTCGTGGTGTTGTATGCTTACCTTGATGCGGTCCGTTACGTTGAAATCATTGGATTTACGTAAATTCTGGATTCTATTCACCAGTTCACGAGCCATTCCTTCCGCTTTCAAGGAATCAGTCAATGTGATGTCCAATGCGACTGTCAATGCACCATCATTGGCGACAGACCATCCTGGTATATCGTCGGATGTGATTACGAAATCTTCTAGTGTCAATTCGTATTTTTCACCCTCAACTTCCAAGCTATAAGAACCTTTTGCCTCTAATGCTGCGATGTCATCTTGCTTGAATGTTGCTATGACTTGCGAAGCAGCTTTCATATTCTTGCCTAAGCGTCTTCCTAATGTTTTGAAATTAGGCTTGATGCTTTTATTGACGATGCCGGAAGTATCGGTTATGTACTCGAATTCCTTTACGTTCACTTCTGCCAATATTAGGTCTTTTACCGCTTCCACTTGCTTTTGGAATGACTTGTCCAATATCGGCAACAATACCCTTTGCAATGGCTGGCGAACCCTAAGGTTTTCCTTTTTACGCAAGGACAAAACCAAGGAAGATATGCGTTGTGCATAGTTCATTCTTTGTTCGAGTTCCTTGTCTATGAATTTTTCATCCACCTTGGGCATGAATGCCAAATGTACGGATATGTGCTTCTCCTTTCCTGTGGCATTATTCAAATCCTGATATAATCTATCGGAATAGAACGGTGCTATCGGAGCAATTAATTTGGCTATCGTATCCAGACATGTATATAAGGTCTGATAAGCAGCCAATTTATCCTTGCTCATTTTTCCTTTCCAGAAACGGCGACGGCATTGTCGGACATACCAATTGCTCAGATTATCCAAAACGAAAGCTTGTATTTTTCTAGCAGCATTCGTTGGTTCGTAATCATTGAAATCCGCATCTACTTCTTTCACTAATGAATTCAATAGCGATATTATCCAACGGTCGATTTCAGGACGTTGCTTGAGGGGTATGTTCCTTTCGCTGTAATCGAATTTGTCGATATTGGCATATAATGCAAAGAAAGAATAGGTATTATATAGTGTACCGAAGAATTTCCGACGGGTTTCGTCCAGGTAATCTTCATTGAAACGGAGATTATCCCAAGGTTGTGCATTGGATAACATATACCAACGTGTGGCATCTGCTCCGTATTTATCCATAGTGACGAATGGGTCAACAGTGTTGCCTAATCGTTTTGACATTTTACGTCCGTCCTTGTCCAATACGAGACCATTGGAAACAACGGTTTTGTAAGCTACGCTATCAAATGCCATTGTGCCTATCGCATGCAATGTATAGAACCAACCACGGGTTTGATCCACTCCCTCGGCTATGAAATTAGCAGGGAAATTACGTTCGAATTTATCTTTGTTCTCAAATGGATAATGCCATTGGGCATAAGGCATGGAACCTGAATCGAACCAAACATCTATCAAATCCAATTCTCTTTTCAATTCCTCGCCGTTTTCGCTACAAAGCACGACATCATCTATATAAGGTCTATGCAAATCCTTTGGAACTTTTTGCTTTGTTCCTAGTTTTTTGTTGGCGAAAGCCACCTCTTTTTTCAATTCCTCTATGGAACCGATACATTTTTCTACTGTGCCATCCTCATTCCTCCATATCGGCAAGGGTATGCCCCAATATCGGGAACGTGAAAGATTCCAGTCATTCAAGTTTTCCAACCAATTCCCGAAACGCTTCTCTCCTGTATGGGCAGGTTTCCATTGTATGGTTTTGTTGAGTTCGACCATGCGATCCTTTACTGCTGTCGCTTTGACGAACCAAGAATCCAGTGGGTAATAAAGAACGGGCTTGTCCGTTCTCCAACAGTGTGGATAATTGTGTTCGTATTTTCTGACATCGAAAGCTTTGTTCTCCGTCTTTAATTTTATGGCGATATCCACATCCACATTGACATAATTGGGGTCTTCCTTATAATCTTTCACATAACGTCCTGCGATTTCTCCTGCTTCCTTTACAAATTTCCCTTGTTTGTCCACCAATGGAAGTTGGTTCCCCGATTCGTCTTCGACGGTTAATGGAGGTATGCCGTTTTGTTCGGCGACACGTTTATCATCCGCACCAAAAGTAGGTGCTATATGTACTATTCCCGTACCATCCGAAGTGGTGACGAAATCACCTATTATGACTCGGAAAGCATCGCCCTTGGGTTGGACATAAGGGAGTAATTGTTCGTAGCGGACTTTTTCCAATTGGCTTCCTTTGTATTCTGCCATTCTGGTATGGGGAACCTTATTCCTATCCTTTTTTTCCAATGCCTCGAATGCTGCGAAATCCGCATTTTCATTTTCCGCCTTGAACCATTTTCCGACCAAATCCTTGGCGAGTATTACGGAGACTCTTTTGAAAGTGTATGGATTAAAAGTATCTATTTTTACATAGCTTATTTTTTTGCCTACGGCAAGGGCGGTATTACTTGGCAAAGTCCAAGGTGTTGTCGTCCAAGCTAAGAAACGGACATCTTCATTGTCAAAATCAAATAGGAATTCAGAAGTTTCGTTTTTGGTCACTTTGAATTGCCCTACGACAGTAGTGTCTTTTACATCTTGGTATGCACCGGGCTGATTTAATTCATGAGTGCTTAATCCTGTTCCTGCTGCCGGAGAATAGGGTTGTATGGTGTAGCCTTTATATAAAAGATTCTTTTTATAGAGTCGTTGCAATATGTTCCAAACGGATTCTATATAATTATTTTCATAAGTTATATATGGGTCTTTTAAATCTACCCAATAACCCATTTTAGTGGTGACATCATTCCATTGGTCTGTGAAGCGCATGACGGTTTCACGGCATTGCTTATTGTAATCATCCACGGATATTTTCGTGCCTATGTCCTCCTTGGTTATTCCCAATTCTTTTTCTACTTTCAATTCTATGGGCAAACCGTGGGTGTCCCATCCGGCTTTTCTTTCCACTCGCATCCCTTTCATGGTGCGATAACGGCAAAAAGTATCTTTTACGGTTCTTCCCATAACGTGGTGTATGCCCGGTTTTCCGTTGGCAGAAGGAGGTCCTTCGTAGAATACGAAAGAATTTTTCTTGGAACGTTCTTCTACGGATTTTTCAAAAACCTTATTCTTTTGCCAAAATTTCAGCATTTCCTTGTCGAACTCGGGAAGATCCAATTTCTTGTAGGTTTTGTATGCTGTTTTTTTTCTTTTGGCAACGGTTTTTTTAGGTGCTGCTTTTTGTTTTGGCTGAACAGGTTTTAGTGTTGTTGCTGTTTTCGGAGCTGGACTTACAGCTTCTTTTTTTACAAGGGCTTTTTTAGTCGCCCTTGTTTTGTGAACGGCAACTTTTTTGGGATTTTTCAAATCCCTTAATTCAGCTTTTAGGTTTCTGATATTCTCCTTGTTGAATGCTTTTAAATAAGCTAATTGTTCGGGGTTCAAATCCGTTCTGGATTCCAGACTGTCCAATGCTATCTCATATTTTACTATGAGGCTGCCTAATTCGTATTCTGTTAGATTTCTATTTGCCATTTTGACTAAATTTATACGGCTCCGTATTCGGACTTGTAATTCATTATCGAATCATCCGTCCAACTTATTGGAGTTTGTAATTAATAAGATCCGCAGACTAATTAATTTTGAGTATATGAAGCTGCAAATGTATTAAATTTAATGCATTATTGTTTGACTTCAAAAAAGAAAAAGCCCCTACGGAAATTATCCGTAGAATAAGGGTTAAAAATGTATGTTTGAAATTTTTAACGAGATTTAAAATTTGATTATTCAATAATATAATAGACCATCCAAAGTGTATGGGTCATGTATGTTTCGATGACTTATATGATTTTGGGGTTCTGCTTTGGAAACCTTTCCCAAACTTTTTTTATTTTTTTATAAAAAAATAAAATTCTCTCCTTTTCAGGCATTCGTAACCTTATGAATCCATACTTTTTGTTTAGTGAAAATAGGCATACTGATGTCCATTAACGACATTACAAATTACTCTAATTCTAATGATGGAATGCTTAGGGTAAATTGCTAACCAGATTAGAGGGCGACATTCTGTTCTATTCGAACTTTGGCTAAAGTGTGGAAGCCTTTTATTTGCTTAAAGTAAGTTTGACTTTTGCTTTTAAAAAGGGGAGCACTTCTTCCTTGAACCAAGGATTCTTTTTTTGCCAAATATTATTCCTCGGACTTGGATGTGGCAAGGGGAAATAAAGCGGGAGATATTCGTGGAAGTGTTTTACGGTTTCCGTCAAATTCCTTTTTGCGGATTTTTGCAGATAATATTTCTGGGCATAATTGCCAATTAATAAAATCAGTTTTATTTCCGACATTTGGTTTATCAATGCTTCGTGCCATTGGGGAGCGCATTCTTTCCTGGGAGGCAGGTCGCCTGACTTTCCCGTCCCGGGATAGCAAAACCCCATAGGAACAATTCCTATTTTTGAGGCATCATAAAAAGTGTCATTGTCCATGTCTAACCATTCCCTTAGGTTTTTGCCACTGGCATCATTCCAAGGGATTCCGGTATTATGGACTATGCGACCGGGAGCTTGTCCTACGACCAGGATTTTACTGGTTTTGCTAGCGGATAAAACGGGGCGGCAACCAAAGGGAAGATTTTCTTTGCAGGTTGTACAATTTCTAATTTCTTTTAGGAGGGATTTCATTAAGTAGATGACTAGATATTTAGATATAGAGATTTTTAGATAAAACATTGCCTACCATACATAATCTTATGATAACACTATTATTGTATTACTTTTGTCGAATCACTTAATACTCATATTTTGGAATCCATTTATTATCGCCTTTAGGAAAGAGGTCGAAGAAATGCCAGACTGGATTATAATAATCTCCCGGTCCGAATGAATCTTTTCCTGTGCGGAATATTTTGTTATTTTTTTTTATCAATGCAGAAACGCCTGGCATGAAAGAGGAACGTCCGTCTTTACGAATTTCATAGCCCAAATCCAAAGCGAAGTCGGTTCCATGATAACTCAGATATTGGTAATTCCAAATCCGTTTTTCTCCGAATTCTTTCATGATAGAATGTTCATTCGGAGATGTGAGCACCCAAGGCATCCGATCCGAAATTATTTCGGAATAGCCCCTGAATCCATCTGCCCACATGGTACAATACCTACATTCCTTGCCCATATTATGAATGACTAATAATTCGTCTCCTTCTCCGAATAATTCAGAAAGCCAAACCATATTCCCATTCTTATCATTGAATTGATAATCCTTGATTTCTTCTGCTGGCAATTCTTTTTGCAAAGCAATGATTTCTTGCCTTTTTGCCCCTATTTCTTTGCGAAGCAATGTAATCTTATCACTCATGAATAAGGTATTTGATTTTAAAATAAAAAGACCTGAATCATTTCTAAGTGCTTTGAGGTATTTAAACAAATATGAATTTATTCTACTTTCGGGGGTATTGAATTAAGCAATGAATAATCTACGTATTCGTGGAATTAGTGTGGATTCGTGGCAGTTTTTCCGGCCACTAATTTATACGAATTTCTCTAATTGTTTCGTGTTCGTGGAATTACCCGATTAAACACCTTGAAACACTTAATAAGAAAAACGATCCACAAATCACGAATAATCCACTCACAAATAAAACTTAGCCCATTTCTCCAACACTCATCATTTTGTCCTCTACCAGATGTACCAATTCCGTATAATGTGGCATTCGCTTGGTTAAGCGATCCCTTTGCAAAGGCAAATCAATATGCACATGCTCTACGAAACGGGAGGGCGCGGATTTCATGATATAAATATCATCAGCCATATAAACGGCTTCGGGAATATCATGCGTCACAAAAACAATCGTCGGATGATATTCCGCCCAAATATCAAGCAGTAAATCCTGCATACTTAAACGGGTCTTAATATCCAATGCTCCAAAAGGCTCGTCCATTAGGAGGATTTCTGGATTGGCTAGTAAGCTCCTTGCTATGGCGACCCTTTGTAATTGACCGCCGGAAAGTGTCGGATATTGGGCATGTTTATTCTCATGACCTTCTAGTCCTACTTTCTTAATCAATTCCATTGCCCGATCATCCCTTTCGCTTTTAGCCATGCCTTTGAAACGAAGACCTAATCCCACGTTGTCCAATACGGACATCCAAGGAAGAGAAGAATATTGTTGGAAAACCATACTTACCCGATTTTCCGGAGTGACCTCTTTTTCTTTTACCATTACAGTGCCTTCTGTCGGAGTTTGCAGACCCGCCACATACCTGAGTAGGGTAGATTTTCCGCAACCCGACATTCCAAGCACTACTACAAATTGCCCTTGTCCCGGTTTATCTTCAATCAAAAGACTCAGATTCTTAATAATCCAAGTTTTTCCACCATCATAACTGTGGCTGATATCATTAAGTGAAACTATATTCGCTCTTTCCGTATCTTGAAAATCCATATTGATTAATTATTAAAACACATCAAAATTTTGGCATAAAACTTTAGTGCCACGGCACATTAACATGTCAAGACTACTTATGTCCTCTTTCCACATATTTATAGGGGAATAACCATTTATCCAACAATCTCAATACATAGTCCTGTAAAATACCAATAATGATAATGATGATTAAAACCACAAAGGCATATTCTATATTACTTTGTCTCCTAAACCTGAAAATCATTCCTCCCAAACCGCCGGTATTATTTACCATTTCCGCAACAGTGATATATGTCCACGAAATAGCTGTCAGTACTCTGATGTCATCCGAAAGTCTGGAAACTACAGAAGGAATATAAACCGTTTTGATGGTGTCCCAAGTTTTGGCACCTAATGTAAATACCGTTTTCAGATAGACTTCCTTTACTTCATCTATCCTCTGTACAACTACCGGAACGAGGTAAACCATGATACCAAAAGCAAGGAAAGCCACTTTCATCTGTGTTTCGATTCCGAACCAAAGGATGAAAATATAAGTTACCGCTGCCAAAGGAATGAATCTGAAAGCATCAAATAATTGACCGAATAATCCACGAACCAAAGGTATCAATCCAAGAGCAAAACCAAGCGGCAAGGCTATGAGTAGTGCAACGATATAACTCAGTATATTGACAAAAACGGATTTCCATGTATTACCGACAAGGTCGTACTTTTCCAACAAAATAGGAATGGCTGTAACGATACTCCAAGGTTGTGGTAATTTCTGGTAAGTTTTGGTGAGTATCAAACCATATTTGCCCAACTCCTCGTTGGACATTGCCATTAAGGCATCCAAATCTTCGCCCTTAAGGGAATCCGCATCTATTATTCTTTCAATCTTATATTTGGTAGGTCCCGTTGGCGCAATTTCCACTCCATTAGAATCTCTTTCAATTACAGCGGGTTTGATAGGAACGAGTATCGTGTCATCCTCAATATATTTTGTATTTTCTATTTGGGGACTGGAAGCTTCATAAGAAATTTCTTTAATGCCATTTATGGCAAAAACTTCCGCTAATATCGCCCAGATAATAATGAAAATGACAAATCCAAGAATCCCAAAAACGACTTTTTGTTGGGAACTGAGTTCTGCCCTGAGTTTAAATAAGTTTTCAAACATAAGGTAATGTGGCTTTTCTATTTAGTGGTAAATATAGGGAATAGGTATATGAACATTTAATTTTATACGAAAAGAATCATTACTTTGTAGAATCATTATTTGTTCATGGTGAAAAAAATATTCCGTATAATGACGAATACCTTACTAAAAAATATAACCTTATTCTTTTCCTTATTGGTTTTGGTGTCCGCTTGCAAGAATGACGAAGAGCCTATTTCCTGCGAGGGAACTATGTTTGGTTTGCCGGTAGCGAACACTGGATTAGATCCATCATTTTGCAAACCATCATGTGAGTGCAAGGATTTCAATTCCAGAACATTTTCTGCAAGTGAAATCGCTTCTCTGAAGTCTTGGGAATTAAGTACTCCAATACAAGAATTGAATAGCAATCCTTATGATCTCCCCGCAGAAGAAAGGGATCCAATGGTTTGTGCCATCATGATAGAAAATTTGGCGGCTAAGATTTATAGTCTGGGGAATTATCCGGACCCGGAAACAGCGGAAGCTGCCGGAGCAATCGTCACGCATCACGATGCTTGTGGACTTTGTTCCACATTGCCTGATTTTGCGGTTTATGCGGAGAATAGGGACATTGGAGACGGAGTAAGGGCTTGCGGTCTAAATAATATTCTCCAGCCTTTTGAAAATCTCGTGGAATGTATAGAAGCACTTGGCTTTACGAGACCTTGTGCACAAATTTGGGCTTACAATACGGTAAATACCAGAGAGAATTGCTTCACTCCTTGTATCACGAATACGAGTTATCATAATGCGGATGGAACGCTAAGCAACTGCCTCCAGTGTGATGAAGACATTAGCGGACCGGTTTTCAAAGTGGTAGCCGGACGAACGAGGAGGAATACCGGTTTGGCTTCTAGTATTTGTCGCTTTTGTGAGGAGGTGAAACCAGTGGATCATGATTATCCTTTTTAGGATTCAAGGAAACTACTAATGCAGTTAATTCTTTAACCGCATAGTAGTTTCCTATTCACAAAAGATTGGAGGGTTTTAAGACCCGACTGCTTCCAATTTTGGAGTGGGATCTCATAATTTCTCCCTGATTTATTTTATTGAAGTGATCAATTCATCCATAGGTTTGCGAACCTTGACTAGATTCACCAACCAATCCTTTTCAGCATTTCTATAACCTATGGGCAAAAGGAGTGTGCTACGCAAATTCTTTTCCCCTAATCCTAATATTTTATCTAATGCATCATTATCAAAACCCTCCATTGGAGTGCTATCCACACCTTCGAATGTAGCTTGTGCCATGCCAGCCATTAAGGCAATATAGGTTTGGCGTGCAGCATGTTCGAAATTTGTTTTTGCCTCTCTTTTCGGATATCCATCCAATAACATTTGACGGTAATTTTCCCAACCTTCATTTTTAAAGCCACGGATTTCATTGGTTAGATCGAACATATGGTTTATTCGATCTGCTGTATAATTGTCCCAAGCAGCAAATACCAATAAGTGAGAACAATCGGTTACTTGTGATTGATTCCAAGCAATTTCTCTTATCTGTGCTTTGGTTTCTTTGTTGGAAATAACAAAAACTTCAAAAGGTTGTAATCCGCTTGAGGTTGGAGCTAATCTAATAGCCTCTAAAATATTATTTATCTTATCTTCCGGAACGACTTCGCCATTCATGGCCTTTGTAGCGTATCGTTTGTTTAATAAATCTAAAAAACTCATTTATATTGTAATTGTTATAATTATAAAAATACAAAAGTAGCATTTAGCTAATTCCGAAAAATTGATGTACGATAAGAAATTTATTTTCTTGCTTTTTCGACTCTGATCCGACTCAAACTTTCTTGTGTAATACCTAGATAGGATGCAATGTGATAATTTCTGGTATATGATTCTATATCGGGATATTCTTCAAGAAACAAATTATACCTTTCAGTGGCAGTCAATTGTAGCTGATTCAAAATCCTTTTGTGTAGACTAACTACATGACGCTCTAAAATATACCTCTGGAATGGTTCGTATTCAGGGAAGAAGGAGAATGTTTCATCAAGTTCCTCAGCATTGAATTCAATTACCGTTGATTCTTTAAGGCATTCTACCGTTAGGATTGCAGATTCATTATTGTGTATGGCAATATAATCACTTATCCACCAATCTTTAATAGCAAATTGCAAAGTGTGTTCTTTTCCGTTTTTATCAATGCAATAAGACCTTAAACAACCATCAGTAACAAAATATATTTTGTTTACCGTTTGCCCCTCCCGAATTAAAACTGATCCTTTTGGGATTGTTTTTTCTTTAGAAATCGAATGGAGGTGTTCTTCAGCCTCTAGGCTTAAATTTATTATTCCTTTTATTTTCCTTATTAATTCTTCCAATTCTTAACAATAGTAATTTATGATCTCAATTGCACATGATTACTTGCAGCGAGGAAATCAATTCAATTTCGCTTTTTCAAAACACTTAAACTCAAACGAATGACATGGTATTCCAAACTCCCCTCATTGATGTCAAAAATTTCTTTGGGGGTGATTTTCGGATTATTATCATGCAATGATTTTATTCCTTCAAAATCTCTGGCAGGAATATATTGACGAATATTTACTGCTTCGCCCTTATCATATAGTGCTGCGAGATGCGAATAAATGGTTACGGGATTCAAGCCCCTTTCTTCGGCTATTTCTTCTGGGCTATTTCCTTTTTTATACAATTCAAAAGTAACAAGATGGGTAGAACCTTTTATTCGGACGCCTTGCCCGGATTGTTCCAAAATATAATCTTGGATAACTTTCATAAATGGTTTTCCATAATCTTGCAATTTCTTTTTACCCACACCCGAAATATCCAGAAAATCCTCAACTGTACTGGGTTTCGTAGCTGCCATTTCTTCAAGGGAAGCATCGGAGAAAATCAAATAAGGAGGGATGCCTTTTTTCTGTGCCATTTGTTTACGCAAGGCACGTAATTTCTCAAATAATTCATCCCGCAGTCTTTCCCTTTTCGATTTTTTAGGAGCTGCTGCTGCTTTTTTCTTGGAACGATGCTCCATGATGGAAGTCATCTTCACTAACTCAACCTTTCTTTTTTTGAATAATACTTCTTCCGCCCCTTCTGTCAAACGCAGAACGTTGTGTTTGTCATAAGCGATTTCCATCAATCCCAAATTGAGCATTTGTTGGAGGAACATTTGCCAGTCGTAAGTTGAAAATTCCGAGCCGGCACCATAGGTTTTAATTTTGTCATAACCCCTTTCTATAATTTCCCTTCTTCTTGAACCTCTTAAAATATCAATCAAAAGATTCATCCCTACTTTTTCCCTTGTTCGGTAAACAGCCGACAAGGCTTTTTGCACAACGATTGTTCCATCGAAATGTTGGGGCGGATTTTTGCAGATGTCGCAGTTACCACAATTGCCATCCGTATTTTCTGAAAAATAATTCAATAATATTTTTCTCCTACAAATTAATGAATCTGCAAATTGCTGCATTCGTTCCAATTTAGATAATTGGATATTTTCGTTTTCAGATTCATTTTTGGTGAGGATGTCACGAAGTATCATCACATCACCATAGCTATAAAAAAGAACAGTATCCGCTTTCGCTCCGTCCCGTCCGGCTCTCCCTATTTCTTGATAATATCCCTCAATATTCTTAGGCATATTATAATGAATCACCCAACGGACATTGGATTTATCTATTCCCATTCCGAAAGCAACGGTGGCACAAATTACAGGCACATTGTCATTAATGAAATCTTCCTGAACATCCGACCTCATTTGGCTAGATAAGCCCGCATGATAATAAGCCGATTTAATTCCATTCTGATTGAGTTTTGCAGAAAGGTCTTCCGTGTTTTTTCTGCTTAGGCAATAAATTATCCCTGCTTGGTTTTTACGATTCCTAATAAATTCTATTACCTGCTCCATTCGGTTTCTTCCAGGGCGGACAGTCAGACTTAAATTAGGTCTATCGAATGAAGCCGTGAATCTTTCAGGATTCGTAAGGGCAAGCTGTTCTTCTATATCTTTTCTAGTCAATCGGTCTGCTGTGGCAGTCAATGCAACTATTGGAATATCGGGAAAATTCTGTCGAATGAATTTAAGGCGGGTGTATTCCGGACGGAAATCATGCCCCCAAGAAGAAATACAATGGGCTTCATCTATGGCAACCAAATTTATGGTGATACTTTTCATCAACCTCATGAAGTCCTGTGTCACCGCTTTTTCAGGAGAAACATAAAGCAAATCTATTTTACCTAAAAGCAGGTCATTTTCTATTGCCATGAACTCCGTACTGCCTAAAGTACTGTTCAGAAAAGCAGCAGAAATACCATTGGATCTTAATCCCTCCACTTGATCTTTCATCAAGGCAATCAGAGGAGAAACCACCACACAGGTACCAAACATGGTTACCGCAGGGATTTGGAAACAAACTGATTTCCCCCCTCCGGTAGGCATAAGGACTACGACATCTTTTTTATCGTAAATCGATTGTATGATTTCGCCTTGCATGGGACGGAATTCGTCATAACCGAAATATTCTTTTAATGCCTCCTTTGCCTTAGTTAGGTTCATAGTTGGTTTTATGTTTGATTTAAGTTGCGGACAAGTCCGCAAAGTCTATAGACTATCGTCTATTCACCAGTTGCGTTTTACGCAACTTGAATTATTTAACTATAAGATGTAAAGTTAATAACCTTGGGGACTTCATAAAGATTCATTGAGAGGATAAATTTTATAAAAACTTATAATGAGCTTGTTTCTAAATATTGATTAAACAAAATTCATTTCTATTCTTGCTTGGCAAGAATAACAAAGATGCGCTTACATTATTCAAATTACATTATCTATCTTTGCCCATTCAATTCATATCTATCATAAGAAATGGGAGAATCATTATTTGAACAATATTTGGAACAGTTTACGAATACGGTAAATATCCGTTCTTTTATTGTGAATATCATAGTAGCTACCTTACTGACGATTATTCTACAATATTTTTATTTGCATTTCGGAACGGCAGTCAGTAACCGTAAAAAATTTGCCAGCATTTTCTTGCCATTGGCATTGGGGACGATGTTGATTATTACGATTATCCAATCTTCTGTTGCACTTTCATTAGGACTTGTGGGAGCATTGTCCATAGTCCGTTTCAGAGCAGCAATAAAAGACCCTGAGGAATTGACATTCTTATTTTTAGTCATCGGAATAGGTTTGGCTACCGGAGCAAACAAACCCATATTGGCGACCATAGCCATCCTTTTGATTTTATTGCTTCTTTGGTTAAGCAAATTTGTTTTCAAACAAAAATCTTTTAAAACAGAGGATAAAATGTATGTCAATATCCAGACGGATAAAGAGGATATTGAGAATATTGCCAATATCCTTTCAAGTGTATTGCCTTATGTGGAATTAAAAAGAATGGATAGTATTGAGGATGGCTTGGATATATCTTTTATTTGCAAAGCGGAAAATATTTCACAATTAGAAGAGATTAGAAAACAAGTAAGAGGCATTTCTGAAAACACTTCCATTTCCATTATTGACCAACCCAATCTTATCATATGATTATTAAGGATGGGCAAAAAAAATCTTTTGATTTAAGGAAAATATTATTTGTTTCCATTTCCATCATTTTAGGAATTCTATTGGTGTTGGGGAGCATTTATTTTTTTTCTGGAAAAGGAGCTTCAATTCCAAATGCTGAAACTAAGTCTTCTTTCATTCTTCCACCTTTTGTTTCTAAAAGCCTGAATCTTGTCGTCAATAAGAATGGTCTAAGAAAATTGACAAATAAAAGGGATGAAGCTATTGAGCGGGGCGTATTAAGAGCTGCCGACGATGACTGGGTGCCTTGTAAGTTAGAGGATGGAACGGAGACCTTGGAAGCTAAAACAAGACTGAAAGGGGATTGGGTGGATCATCTCCAGGGCGGAAAATGGTCTTTTCGGGTAAAATTCAAGAAAGACCACACTTGGAACCGAATGAAAACGCTTTCATTCCATACACCCTCGGCTCGTAGTGGTTTATCGGAATGGGTGCTTCACCAATTTTGGGAATATGTAGATGTTCTGACGACACGATATGATTTTGTTCGTTTGGAATTCAATGGTGTTTCCAGAGGAATTTATGCTTATGAAGAACATTTTGAAAAACAATTATTAGAATTCAGAAATAGAAGAGAGGGACCTATTGTCCGTTTTTCGGAAACGGCGATTTGGGATCTTAGGGATAGGGCGACTCAGAATTATGGGCATGTACCCGGAGGTTTGGATTTGAATCATGATTTCAATGAAGCAGAAATCGGAGCTTTTGGAGAAAAGAGGGTATTGAAATCCCCAGCTCTTTCAAAGCAATATGAAGAGGCCAGGAATTTAATGTTCCAATACCAACAGGGATTAAAAAAGGCAAGTGATATTTTTGATATTGACCAAGTGGCTAAATATTATGCTGTTTGTGATTTGATGAATTCCTATCATGGGAATATCTGGCATAACCAAAGGTTTTATTACAATCCTGTCATTAATAAATTGGAGCCGATAGGCTTTGATGGAAACGTGGGCGTAATGGATTTTAAAGTGGATTTCCTAGGACAGCGATATATGAATCCCCCTAAGGACGATATCAGTATGGATGTCTTCGCCAACCTAAGTAGCGACCCTGTTTTCTCAGCACGTTATATTTATTTTTTGGATAAATTTTCCCAAAAGGATTATATCGAAGAATTCATTAAGAAAATTGAAATAGGAGCAATCGCCCGAGAGGATTTTCTAAAAGAAGAATTTAAAAAAACAAAATTCGAGGCGGATGCCCTTAGGAAAAAAGCAAAAAAAATACAGACACTTTTATTTCCATTCAATGATGATTCCATTATTCCCTCATTAGAAAAAGGCAGTGGGGATGAAAGACTTGTTAGGATCCAAAACAAACATTGGATGCCTTTGGAAATCGTAGGTACAGGAATAAGTAAGGACAAAATGAATTTTAAACTCGAGGAGTCCGTATTGGTTTGGAAAGATACGCATTCCGGAAGAAAAAAATATGAGAATCCCCGCTTGGATATTCCGCTTAAAGCGGAATATATATTTTTCAAACCTTTGGGGATTGATACAATATTTTTTAGTAAAGTCAGACCTTATTTGCCTCCTCAGAATAAGAGTGCTTCCCAAGATATTTTTTCGGGAGTCAGTCTGAAAAATACAGCCTATTATAGCCTTGAGGAAAAACAGGTTAAGTTTAGGCAAGGGAAACATGTGATTGATAAAAACATTGTTATTCCCTCCGGTTATCAAGTGAAATTCCAAGCAGGGACGGAATTGGATTTTATTAAGAAAGCAGGTTTCATCAGCCAATCTCCTGTAAGGATGGTAGGCACATCGGAAAATCCGATCATCATTCAATCTTCGGATAATAGTGCCAAAGGTTTTTCTGTTTTGCAAGCCAAAGATACGTCCATTGTCCAAGGTGTTATTTTTAGTAATTTCAATACTTTACAACATGGGAATTGGAATCTTACGGGAGCAGTTACATTTTATGAATCCAATGTGAAAATCAAACAAAGTATAATTACAAATAACCATTGTGAAGATGCTTTGAATATTATCCGTTCTCATTTTGAGATTAAGAATATTATTATTTCCGAAACATTCAGTGATGGTTTTGATGCGGATTTTTGTACGGGAAACATTTCGAATTCCCAATTCAAACAAACAGGAAATGATGGCATGGATTTTTCCGGCAGTCAAATAAAAATTACAAATACATCTGTTAATTATCCGGGAGATAAAGGATTGAGTGTAGGGGAAGAGTCGCATGTTTCTGCTAAAGGTTTGGAAATAAAAAATGCAGTATTAGGCGTTGCTTCCAAAGATTTGTCAGTATTGAATATCGATGATATTATACTAGAAAATTGCGAGCAGGGTTTTGCGGCATACCGAAAAAAGCCTGAATATGGAGGTGGGAATATTCATGTAAAATCCTATCAGGCGGAAAAGGTAAAATCATTGTACCAAATAGAAAAAGGGTCCAAATTAATACTTGTTGACAAAACCATTCTGGAGTGAGGTACGAGAGAAAATATAGAATCAGTTCCTTTGATCTGGATTGGGTCAGGCAATCTGTAAAACATCATCCTGCTTCATTCAGAAAAATATTCCCTGATAGGCAAATCAATAATATTTATTGGGATACTGTTGGTTTGCAAATGTACAAGGATAATGTCATGGGCATTGCCAAAAGGCAAAAATTCAGGTTGCGGTGGTACGGAAACGAAGTGACAAACATTTCCAATCCTAAATTGGAAATCAAAAAAAGGATGAATGAATTGGGAGATAAAGATATTTTCAATATTAATCCTTTCCAAATAAATACTGCAAGCGACCTTTCTACGGAAATTGAAGAACTAACAAAGGTCAATACGAATCTGATTCCGGTTATATTGAATTCCTATAAGCGTTCGTATTGGGGGACACCGGACCGGAAATTCAGAATTACGATAGATTATGATATGCAATTTCATTCCTTGATGAATGAGAAAAAATTCAGGAAGTATTTCCTTCATGACAATGCCATTATTTTGGAATTAAAATATGATGAAACGTGTGAAGAAGAATCAGATAGGATTACACCACATATTCCTTTTAGAAGAAGTAAGAATTCCAAATATGTGATAGGTGTGGAAATGACGCATCAGACTTTGTTCTAGTAGATGGCTAGATTTTTAGATATAGAGATTGATAGATGCAAAATTGAGATTCAATCGCAGTTCTAAAATAAAAAAGAGGCAAATCCCAAGGGATTTGCCTCTTTTTTATCAAGAAAATATTCTTTTTAGAAAGGACATCCTTCACATCCTCGTCCATCCACATTTTGGCGTGGCGTTGAATATCTAGTCCCATCTGTCAATCCAATAATCCTGAATTCTGTACGACGGTTCAATTGGTGTTCTTGCTCTGAACATGGAACGTTGTTTACACAATTGTTCACATTCATGGTTTCACCATATCCTTGTGCAGTAACACGGTTGGCAGGAATTCCTTGTTCCTTTATCCAACGAACCACTGCTTCCGAACGACGCTGTGATAATCTGTCATTATATTTATTAGAACCTCTGGAATCCGTATGTGATCCTATCTCCACTACGATATTAGGATTTTCATTCAATAATCCCAATAATTTATTCAACTCAGGTGTAGCATCATCTCTGATATAAGATTGGTCAAAATCATAATAGATATGTAATAAATACGGTAAAGGCTGTCCGGGTTGCGCATATGCTACGGATGGACTTACTTCCAATGTTCCAAATGAACCTGTCAGACCTTCATATACAGAACAACATACCAAGGGATCATTTCCTGCGGCTTCTCTTATAATATCATTACCTGTCCATGAACCGGTACGGATGTCCGAATAAGTGTTATTGGAATAGGTTGTTCCTCCAGTGTTATAGGTTGTTGATCCAGTTGTCGTTGTTGAGTTATAGGGTGTTGGGTCGAAAGTGATGTTTCCACTTGTGGTGGTTGTTCCTGTGGTGCTGGTGTAAGGAGTTGTCGTGGTCGTGGTTGTTGTTCCTGTACGATTATCTGTATAAACATATCCTGGATCCCCTGGTTGTGAGGGGACAATCGTAGGAGCTAAGTTGAAATCTTTTATATGGCTGCAATTAGCTGGGTCTTTAGTATCAAAAGATTGTGTTCCTCCACTTAATAAACCTGGCGAAGAAGCAGAAACAGTATATGAACAACCATCCAATAATTCCATGCTATAAAAACCATTGCTATCTGTTAATTTGATTTGGCTTCCTCCTTCTACACAATCACCTTTTATAGTAACACTGGCACCTTCTATAGGAGTTCCACTAGACCTAACCGTACCGGAAACCACACAATTGATAGGCTTTTTCAAAGGAATCTCAACCACTTTCGTCCCACCTCTTTCCACATCTGTAGTACATCCTTCCTTAGTATTGTCTTCATAAGTTTCCTTAGTCGCAGCAAAATTACAGCATTGGTTCAGTTTCTGTTCTACGAATGCTTTACCTTCTGCATCCGTATAATAAGTATTACCTGTACAATCACTGACTACTTCAGCACCTTCTATGGGTTCCAATGTTTTTTCGTCATACACTAGGATTTCCAATGTTGCCGCATTTCTTTTGTAGCAGTAGATATCGTCATCTCCGAATCCGCCTTCACGGTCAGAAGAGAAACAACCACAAGTTCTTTCTTCATTGATAATAAAGCCGAAATCGTCATCAGTAGTATTAATGGGAGCACCAAGATTGATGATTTCTCCCCATTCGTTGAACTCTTCTTTCTTCTGCATTTGGTAGATATCCAATCCTCCCAATCCTACTTGACCGTCTGAAGAGAAATATAGGTTATTGTCATGGGCGAAGTATGGGAATACTTCGTGACCTTCTGTATTTACTTTGTCTCCTAAGTTGATTGGAGGTCCCCATCTTCCGTCTTCTTGTTCTGAAACATAAAGGTCCATTCCTCCGAATCCACCAGGCATATCAGATGAGAAATAAAGGAATTTCCCATCCTTCGATAAAGCTGGGTGAGCTACCGAATATTCATCGCTATTAAAGGGTAGGCTTTCGAGGTTGGAGAAACTTGTGTTTTCTCCTTCTCCGCTTCCTTCGGCAGAATAGATTTTCAAGCGGATAATCCCTTCGTCATCTTTTCTAGCTTTTCCGTTCAATAGGTTGTTACGGGTGAAAAAGATCGTTTTATCTTCTTCTCCGAATGATACAGCCGCATCATGGAATTTAGTATTCAATGAATTGGAGAATTTTTCAGGTTCGGCTTCTTCAAATCCGCCCAGACATTCTGTGGAATCCGTTTCTTCCCCTTTTACGTACATTAGATCCAAGAAAGGGTTTCCTGTCCAGCAATGTAAACGCTTAGTAGGTCCTTGTTGGTGAGTTTCTGAAGCGAATACGATTCCGTCTCCATAAAACATAGGACTGAAATCATCCAATCCCGAATTAAAAGGCATGTGATCTACTTCGTAGATTCCTGCATTCTTATTTTCCAGTTCGGTTTTGTAGTCGCATGCACGAAGCAAGTGCCTTCCCCTTTTGTCATCCGGTGCGGCTTCCACGAATTTCTCGAACCACTCCTTAGCCATATCGCACTTGCCATTACGCATGAGCATTTGTCCGTATCTAAGGTAATGTTTTGCTTCAGCCTCGGGCAAACGAACGGCTTGTCCGTACCAATATTCGGCATTATCCGTATCTTTTACCTTATAATAGCATTCTGCAAGGTTGAATGTGGCTTCGGCACTATCATCTTTAGCGAGTATTTTATTATACTCCATAATAGCGCCTTGATAATCAAGAATTTCCATTCTATGATTAGCAGATTTTAATTTACCGGATTGGGCAATGGAATTTCCCATGCCCAAAAATAAAAACAGGAGGGAAGTCAAGAGTAGCTGTGATGTCCTCATAGTAGCAGTCTTTTTAAATTGAAATAACTTAAGTATTAAAATTTTTTATCAAATAATATACCAATTAACATTAGGTACAAACATTTTAGATAAATATATATAACTAAACAACTGATAATCACCACAAAATAAGACATTTATAGCGAAATTCAGTCATTTTTGAGAGGCTCGCCTCACATACTTTTCTGAATAATATGTATCTCTTTGGCTTAGAAAGGACAACTCTGACACTGGTCAACACTCACATGACTGGGTTTTTCTGATTCTACCATGTTTATGAACACTCCGTTTGTATCATAATAGCCTAAAATTCGGAATTCTGTACGCCTATTCCACTGGTGTTCTTCTTCAGAACAAGGCACATTATTTTTACAATTGTTGACATTTACGGTTTCCCCGTAGCCTTTTGGTATCAATCTTTTGCCGCTAATCCCTTTTTCCTTTAACCATCTGACAACGGATTCTGCTCTCTTTTGAGATAACCTGTCGTTGTATTTGTAAGAGCCTCTGGAATCTGTATGCGAACCGATTTCCACTACGTATCTGGAATTATCCATTAATAATGAATAAAGTTTTTCTAATTCTCCTTCTGCCTCATGCCTGATATAAGATTGGTCAAAATCATAATAGATATGAAGCAGATATGTTCCCGGCGTCCTACCTTGCCCAAATGCGTTCACCGTAGTTTGGGACTGGATAGGTCGGCTATTACTAATGATTGTATTGGGCCTTATACCGGTCGAATTACTTCCGATACTCGTAGAAGTAGTGTTCGGGTGGTGGGTGGCAGTATGTACCATTGTATTACTACTTGAAATGTGGCTGTTGCCAACAATGCTTGTGTTATTGCTTGAACTATTCCTTATGTTGCCTGAAGTAGTATGAATATTAGTATTGCTTGCACTACTTGAAATAGTATTTGTACTTGAATGATTGCTCGTACTCGTATGTTTGGTAGTATTGTTGGCTAAGGTTTGGACAGGCAAAACAGGAGACAAAAGCAAATTCTGCTTGAACGAAGTACTCTCTGTAATTCCCGAGGTGCATTTTTTAGCTGAACGAGTAGCGAGATAAGTCAAATCCTTATGTGCTTTAACTTCAAAACAACAGTCTTCTTTCAATTCGGCAAATTGATATTTTCCATTCCTATCCGTAGTAACGGTTTGGGCTTTCATGCCCTTACAATTCGAGGGGATGAATTCCACCGTTGCCCCTTGAATCGGTCTTTGGGTCGTTTGATCCAAAACGATTCCAAAGAGATCGAATACAATATTCTTTTTCAATGGAATTTCAACAACCAATCCCTCGTCATCCTTTAGATTCTTAGTACAACCCTCCTTGGCATTCTCTTCGTAATCTTTAGCATTCGCAGTGAAATTACTGCATTCGTTCAGCTTTTGATCCAATTCCACGATTCCCCTCGCATTGGTCACATAAGTGTTTCCGGTTAGTTCGCTTACAATCTCTGCATTTGGCAAACCTTGCCCAGTTTTTTCATCTATAACCAATACCCTGACTTTAGCAGCGGATTTTTTGAATGAATAAATATCGTCTTTTCCTTGACCTCCCTCCCTGTCAGAAGAGAAATAACCGAAGTCACCTTTTTTATTGATGACAATACCGAAATCATCAGACATGGTATTCATGGGGAAACCTAGATTGGTAATATTGCTGAATGTTCCGTTATCCTTGATTTGGATACTATATATATCCAGTCCGCCAAGTCCTACATGCCCATTGGATGAAAAATATAAATCATTGTCATGGGAAACATAAGGGAAAACTTCATGTCCTTCTGTATTGATTTCCGGACCTAAATTAGAGGGTGGTCCCCATCTTCCATTTTCTTCTTCCGTCACATACAAATCCATACCTCCAAAACCTCCGGGCATATCTGAGGAAAAATACAATTTGCTGCCATCAGGCGAAATGCTTGGATGTGCTACCGAATATTCATCACTATTGAAAGGTAAGCCCTCAAGATGTGTCCAAGCATATCCCTCTCCCTGACTTTCTGCGGAATATATCTTTAGTCGAATTGCTCCATCATCATCCCTGCCTGTTTTCCCTGAAATATAGTTATTCCTTGTAAAGAAAATCCTAGTCAAATCATTATTGAAAGCAACTGCTGCATCATGATATTTGGTATTCAATCGGTTTGAGAATGGCTTGGAATTGCCATATTCAAATGTTTCTTCGCCTTTCTTATTGTCTTTGGTTCGTTCTACATAATATAATTCCAAGAAATCATTTCCTGTCCAAGTAGATTCCCTTTTGATAGGCGTACCTGCGTCTTTATATTCAGAAGAATAAACAATTCCCTCACCATATAACATAGGGCTGAAATCATCCAAATCCGTATTGAATGGCATATTTTCGATTTCGTAAACGCCCTCGTTTTTGGTCATCAATTCCTCCTCATAATCACATGCACGAACCAAGTATTGTCCTCTAAGGTCATCAGGAACTTCTTCCACATATTTCATGAACCATGTTTTAGCCAAATCGCATTTGCCATTAGTTTGCAACATCATGCCATAATATAGCTTATGCTGAGGTTCCGATTCCGGCATATTGACGATTTGTCCAAGCCAGTATTCGGCTTCTTCGGTATTGTTTACCTTTCTATAGCATTCGGATAAGTTAATCTTCGCCAAATCATTATCCTCCTTGCCTAAGATTTCATTGTATAACTCTATGGCCTCTTGATAATTCAGGTTTTCAAAAGCTTTGTTGGCTCGTTTCATTTTCGATGATTGGGCAGAAACCATTCCTTGCGTAAGCAAGCAAACTCCCAAGATTATTAGATAACGTTTCATCATAGCTGACCTTTTAATATCGTCAAAAAAATAATTAGAAATATCGTGGTGAGTACGATTTTTCTATTTTAGTATCAAATTCAAATCCTAACATGATTTCGAATGAAGCTTTGCTAGGTTTTTGTAGTTTGGTAAGGGTATAGTCGTATGCCAATCCCAGCACCATGCCATTCTTCATTTGGTATGATGCCCAGATGTCAACGGAATCATAGGAACTTGTTCCTGTAAATGCTTCCACAGATGATCTGAAAGATGCTCCTAACCAAAATGTTTCTCTAAACAACAAGGATAGATCCACACTGAATTCTGTTGGAGAGCCATAATTATCCGCAGCACCATCATCACTTTTGAATCCGCTTAATAGTGCTGCACTTTTAACTAAGACCATAGGTTTCAGAATCAAATCATCACCGTTTAAAGGAATGGCTCCTCCGGCAGAAAGATAATAGTGCCTTGCGGTTCTAGCGTATCTTTCAGTGGTAAGGTTCAAATCACGCAAATCATGTTCGAGAAGATTAGGAACGGCTGCACCTAAATAAAAGAATTTTGAATAGTAATATAAACCGAAACCGAAATTAGGCAGCCAATAACTAGGAAATTCGTCAGAGAAAGATTCATCTGTACTGTCAAAAACTTCTATCTTTTTAAGGTTCGCTCTCCAATTCGTAATTCCTCCCTGCATCCCAACGGCAATTGTTCCTGCCTTGGCATCTTTGCCCAATCTGATTTTATAAGCATAGCTAATATTAGTCGAAACCATTCTACTGGTTCCGATGGTTTGGTTGATTATGCTCCCTCCAATTCCGAGTTTGTCAATTTTTTTGAAAGGAGTGTGGAGTGTTAGGGATTGTACATTTGGACTACCCTTGACCCCTAACCATTGTGACCTATGTATCAGGGCTATGCTCAAATGTTCTTTGCTTCCCGCATAAGCCGGATTAAAATTCAGGCTATTGAACATGTACTTAGTGAACATGGCGTCTGTTTGTGCTTGGGACACCTGAGTGTAAAACAAACCCAAAAGTATGAAGCAAAGGGTATGAATTATGTTCCTTGTGTATGGCTTAGCTCTCATATTATTAAAAATAAAGATATTTTCCTATTGCAAATCAAAAACCGTGCTAATCTTCACATTAGGCTAAAGATAAAGGTGAAAAACACTGTTTATCAAGCATCTAGTTCAGAAAAAATGGAGGGAGTAAATTCTAGATTTACACTTGGATGTAATTCATTATGAATCACGATTTATTTAGATTCAAAAATTCTGCCATATATTAAGCCTTTTTGGCAAAAGAATATTATTGTGCAGAAAATGGAGGTAAGGGTATGGAACTAATTAGGGAATGGCAAGTTAAAATTGAGGCTATAATCTTTGAATATTTAGAACATGGGCAATATTCTAAATATGGAAGAGGAAACGATTTTTCTAAGGAAATACTTTAAAAAGCAAATAGGGGTTTGGATATTGGAG
This sequence comes from Saprospiraceae bacterium, assembly GCA_020631375.1. Lineage (GTDB taxonomy): Bacteria > Bacteroidota > Bacteroidia > Chitinophagales > Saprospiraceae > JAHDCE01. The sequence goes on from JAHDHJ010000027.1 coordinate 23,505, forward strand.
TATTTTCAATATCTTTGCCGAGCTTTTTGACAAAAGCAATTTTCATACATTAAGATTAAAGAATTAAGCGATGAAGCGTACATTTCAACCATCTAGAAAAAAACGTATCAATAAACACGGCTTCCGTTCAAGAATGGAATCTAAAGACGGACGTAGGCTTTTGGCTCGTCGTCGTAAAAAAGGTCGTAAAAAATTGACAGTTTCTGACGAAAGAGGAGCTAAGTAATAGTTCTTTCTATTCTAAAAGATATATAATTTCTTTAGAAGCCCATGAATTCATTTTCATGGGCTATTTGTTCTTATAACCACTTGAACCTAGCCTTAGCCCATGAAAGAAGAGAAAACCAAATTCACCTTTAAGAAAGAGGAAAAGCTGAAAAAGCGTAAGGTGATTGATCTTCTTTTTAAAAAAGGTAAATCATTTCCACAGTATCCATTGAGATGGGTCTATTTGAAAGTTCCTCCGGAAGAAGAACAGAAGATGCCCGTGCAAATGGGTTTTTCCGTTTCCAAAAAAAGGTTCAAAAAAGCGGTGAACCGAAACCGGATAAAAAGGTTATTGAGGGAAGCTTGGAGATTGAATAAACATAAACTATATAAACAAATGGCTGAGAGTGGAAGCTATTCTGTTATGATTATCTATACTTCCAAGGAAGAAATGAAATTCGAAGATTTGGAAAAAAAGATGAAAAAATCAATCAAGCGTTTTATTAAGCAAGAGATTGATCAATAACACATGCTTTTCAGCCAAATCATATCATACCTTTTTTTAGCCACAGCTTTTGTACAAATCATTTATTGGGGCATTATATTTTCCCGTTTGGCTTTTTATAAAGTAAAGGAAAATAAAAAAAGTGACATTCCTATCAGCGTGGTTATCTGTGCTTTTAATGAAGCAGAAAACCTGGAACAGCACCTAACAAAAATACTGGAACAAGATTATAAGAATTTCGAGGTTTTCCTTGTAAATGACGCTTCTACGGATGGTACGAAAGAGAAGATCATCGAATTACAAAAAAAATACACTAGGCTGAATGCTTTGCATCTGGAATATCCGGAAGGAAAAAAAAGTGTTGGGAAAAAGAATGCCTTATCCCAAGGGATTCGACATTGCCAATATGAAAACATTCTAGTGACAGATGCGGATTGTCATCCAATTTCCAAGGATTGGATAAGGATTATGGCATCGGGATTGGAGGGGGATACGAAAATAGGTTTGGCTTATGGCCCGTATGAAGAAAGAAAGGGTTGGCTGAATCTTTTTATCCGTTTCGAGACGATATATGCAGCCATTCAATATCTTTCATTGTCACTTTGGGGACAAGCATATATGGGAGTTGGACGCAATATGATTTATAAAAAAGAGTTATTTTATAAAGTAGGAGGGTTCAAGAAACATGAACATTTGGCTTCCGGTGATGATGATCTTTTTGTCAATGAAATTTCAAATGGTACAAATACGGAAATCATTATCCATAAGGACAGTTTCATGTATTCTCCCCCTAAAGAAAATCTAAAGGAGTATTATAGGCAAAAAAGCCGTCATTTGACTACCGGGCGGCATTACCGCCCTTTACATCAAGCCATTTTGGGATTGTTGTCACTATCCCATTTCGGTTTTTATATCTTTGGATTGATTGCGGTTTTCGGTTTTAGCACAATTATTGCAGTATATGTTTTTTTAATTACTTTACTTTTAAAAACCACCATATTTGCAATCATTGCAAATAAACTGAACGAGCGCCGCATTATACCCTATTTTCTTTTATTAGATGTAATTTATATATTATATTACATCATATTCACCCCTGCCCTAGCTTGGGGAAAAACAAAGGAATGGAAGTAAAAAACAAAAACGAACACCTATCCACCAAGGCACAAAAAGATTACGACCTTGTTTTGAAGGCTGTAAAAGAGAATGACCAAAAGTCATACACTATCCTAATGGAACGCTATAGGAATTCCATTTTCCACATGATGCTTAAGATGGTCAACAATCGGGATGATGCCGAGGATTTGACCTTGGAGGCATTCGGCAAGGCATTTAAAAAACTGCCGAGTTATGCTCCTAAATACGCTTTTAGTACTTGGTTGTTTAAGATTGCCATCAATAATTGCATAGATCACATGAGGAAGAAGAAACTACATCTTCTTTCTATAGATGACCCTATCGGCGAAGACGGGAAAAACGATTTTTCCAATAATTTGCAATCTGACATCTTGGATCCGGAGGAAGAATATATCCGGGGTCAAAAAGTAAAGCTAATGAGGAAAGTCCTCAGTCAATTGAATGTAAAATACAGGCTGATGATAGAACTCCGCTTTTTTGAGGACATGAGTTATGAGGATATTTCCATGGAATTGGATATTCCTCTTGGCACTGTGAAGGCACAGCTTTTCAGGGCCAAGGAAATTCTTTATAATTTATTACAAACACCTGATTCCAAGGCTCATTTGGATATTGTGAAAAAGAAAAAAAAGAAGAAAAAAAAGAAATAGGCTATAATTTGAATAAAACATGAAGAAGCCTTATATCCTTTTCATTTCCATTTTGATTTCCGTTTCCTTTTTCCTTTTGCTTGCCAGAATATTTATGGGTGTTTCTACTTATTTGGCCGATAAATACAAGCCGAATTATATCACCCCTACGGCAAAGGATTCTACTTACATGGAATTACTCATGGACCAGAGCAAAAGACAAACTGCCATGAACCTAAGTCGGGAACTCCATACTTTTTATAATCTAACAGATTCTATCAAAACAATTCTCGATGCCGAGATTTCTCCTGAATTAATTTCTTCGATCCTATTGGAAAAGGGCATGGCAGATACTTTGAGAATGGAACTTTTGAGATTTGACCAAGATAGTATTATTACCTGTGTTCCCCCATGTATGGATATCCGGTTTCTTGAAAAGAAAAACTGGGATAGTTTCTTCCAAGAAACAGCACCTAGGGAAATCCGCTCTTACATTGAACAAAAAATCGAAGCAATAGAAGAAGCGGAACACAGAAAGTTATTGGAATTCTAAGAAAAACAAATCAACTATTCATCTGTTCCCAAAGCATGTCTTTCAATTCTACGAGTCCTTGTTGTGCTACGGCAGAAATGAAAATATGCGGAATGTTTTCAGGCAATCCCGGCTCTAGCATTTCCTTGAGCTCATCATCCAATAAATCACTCTTCGTAATTGCCAAAAGCCTTGGCTTATCCAATAGTTCCGGATTGAATTGTTCTAATTCATTCAAGAGGATTTCGTATTCTTTCTTAATATCTTCCGTATCTCCGGGCACCATGAAAAGCAAAGTCGCATTCCGCTCTATATGCCTTAGAAATCGGTGACCGATTCCTTTGCCCTCATGGGCATTTTCTATGATTCCCGGAATATCTGCCATGATGAATGATTGGTCATTCCTATAGGCAACGATACCCAAATTCGGTGTAAGTGTAGTGAAAGGATAACTTCCGATTTTGGGCTTGGCGGCAGTGATGACAGAGAGCAATGTAGATTTGCCCGCATTCGGGAAACCAACCAAACCCACATCCGCCATTACTTTCAATTCTAGGATTTTCCACTCTTCTTTCCCTTCTTCTCCCGGTTGGGAATAACGGGGAGATTGGTTGGTAGAGGTTTTGAAATGGGCATTCCCCAAGCCTCCTTTTCCTCCGGAGACTAGGATGTGGGTTTCCCCATGCTCCAGTATTTCATAATGGACTTCTCCTGTTTCTGCATCTTTGGCTACGGTTCCCAAAGGAACATCAAGGATAATGTCTTCCCCATCAGCTCCATGTTTATGGTCTCCCGTACCAATTCCTCCTGGAGTGGCAATGATATGTTTCCTATATTTCAAATGTAGCAATGTCCACATCTGCTTGTTCCCCCTCAAAATGATATGACCACCACGACCACCATCTCCGCCATCCGGACCTCCTTTGGCTGTTATCTTATCCCTACGGAAATGAGATGACCCACTCCCTCCTCTCCCTGAGCGGCAACAAACCCTTACATAATCCACAAAATTCTGTTCGGCCATATCTTATTCGCCCTTGGGCGTATTTGGAATATATTACAAAGCAAATGTCATCATACCCAAATAGGATACGATGACATTCGTATATACTTTTCCTAAAGCTTATTTAAAATTAAACAGCTTCTGTCTGCTCTTCTATCCTATAACAAATCCTTTCGAATACCTCTTCAATAGACCCTACTCCATCAACGATGAATGCCTTATCCACTTGTGCATAATGCAATGCTACAGGTAT
>JAHDHJ010000028.1:0-5326 GCA_020631375.1 Saprospiraceae bacterium
GCAACGGGAAATACAGTTACTCCAGTGGTGACTTTACAAAATTTCGGTGCAAATACATTAACAAGTGTAACTATCAGTTATCAAGTAAATGGAGGAACAGCAGTTACTTTCAACTGGACAGGTTCCCTAGCTACTGGTGCAACTGAAGATGTGACTTTAGCATCTTTCACCGAGCCAGCTGGTGTGTATACTTTTGACTCATCAACTTCCAACCCAAATGGTGCGGCAGATGATTTGGCGACCAATGATGCGTTTTCTTCAACTCACCAAACTACTTCTCCTATAGCCATACCCTATATGGAGGACTTTGAAGATGGAAGTTTCGACCCTACTAATTCCGGGTTGGGAACTATAAACCCTGATGGTGACGCTTTTGTTTGGTCTCTAGCTAATTTTTCAGCCAATTGTGTAGGCAATAATAGTGCATTATTTGACAATTTCCAAGGGGATGGAACATCTAATCCCGGAGGAACAATTGATGCTTTGACCACTCCTATATTCGATTTCTCTAGTGTATCTGGCGCAGAGTTGACATTTGATATTGCTCATGCTCCTTACAATACTACTAATTTAGATTCTATTTGGGTATTAGCATCTCCTAATAATTGTGGAGCACTTTATGACCAATTAATATACGATAATGGTGGCCAAGGTATCGCTACTGCTGCAGATAATACAAATAACTACACTCCTGCATGTGGAGAATGGAATACCATAACCGTAGATTTAAGTGCTTACGATGGAATGGCAAACGTTTCTTTTGCAATAGTAAACGTTTCTGGTTGGGGTAATAATTTTTATATTGATAATATCAATGTTGACATTGCAAGTACTGACTGTGCTGCAACTGCTACCGCTACTGATGTAACCTGTGCTGCTAATGACGGAACAGCAACTGCAACAGCAGCAAATACAACAGGTACAATAACATATGCTTGGGACAATGGTGGAACGACTGCTACCATAACCGGATTGTCAGTAGGTACATATACCGTTACCATAACAGATTCCGCTGACGGATGTACCGCTTCTGCTACTGCCACGGTAGCGGATGGATGTGTACCTCCAAGTATCGGTTGTGATACCATCACAAATTGGGATTTCACTAACTATACTGCCACACTTATAGGCAGTGGAGACGGTACTATTTCCGGTAATAACCAATATGGGGATATTGCCAAGGCTGATTATTTTAATTATGCAGGAACAAACACCCATGTCAAAGGTGGCTTCATATACTTTGAGGGCTTAGTTATTTCAAATCCAGCCACTTCTTCCCTTACTATAAACCTTTGGGATGGAACAGGAGGGACACCCGGTGCCGTATTAGGCTCTAAGCTTGTATTACTACAAGATATACAAGATGAACTAGATGCTGGGAATATCTATTATGTTGAATTTGATAATCCGGTACCTGTCACTACAAATGAATTTTTCTTAGGAGCTAGCCTCCCAACAGTAACAGGTGACTCTGCCTCTATCATAACCAATACGGATGGTGACATACCAGCTGGCGGTGGTACTGCTTGGGAACAATGGGGAGATGGAAATTGGTATAATTATAATGATGCGGCTGCCCCTAGTTGGGGACTAGAGATAACCCATTATATCATACCTATTTTAGGAACAGTGCCAACACCAAGCTTTACAGCTTCTGCTACCACTACTTGTATTGGAGACCAGGTGTCTTTCACTAATACATCCACAGACGCACTTACATATTTTTGGGAATTCCCTGGAGGAACACCAGCTACTTCTACTTTAGAGAATCCTATGGTCACCTATAATTCTGTAGGAACCTATGATGTGACTCTCACTGCAATCAATGATTGCATTTCCGAGTCGCTCACCCAAACGGCTATGATAACCGTTGATGGATGTGGTTCTTGTACCGCTAGCGCTAATGCTACAGATGAAACTTGTACTACAAATGATGGAACAGCTACTGTCACTACAACAAATACCATAGGTACGGTAAGCTATGCTTGGAACAATAGTGGAACCACTGCCACAATAAGCAATTTAACAGCAGGCACATATACCGTTACCATAACAGATTCAGCTAATGGATGTACTGCTACTGCTACGACTACTGTAGTGGATGCATGTGTACCTTGTTCCGTTACTGCGAATGCTACTGATGAAACTTGTGTTACTAACGACGGAACAGCTACAGCTATCGCTTCTGGCGGTTCAGGGTCATTCACTTTCTCATGGAGTAATAGTGGAACTACTGCTACAATAACAGGTTTGGTAGCAAACACATATACCGTTACCATAACAGATACAGCTAATGGATGTACATCTACTGCTACTACAACAGTGGCAGATGTATGTATTCCTCCAAGTATCGGTTGTGATACCATCACAAATTGGGATTTCACTAACTATACTGCCACACTTATAGGCAGTGGAGACGGTACTATTTCCGGTAATAACCAATATGGGGATATTGCCAAGGCTGATTATTTTAATTATGCAGGAACAAACACCCATGTCAAAGGTGGCTTCATATACTTTGAGGGCTTAGTTATTTCAAATCCAGCCACTTCTTCCCTTACTATAAACCTTTGGGATGGAACAGGAGGGACACCCGGTGCCGTATTAGGCTCTAAGCTTGTATTACTACAAGATATACAAGATGAACTAGATGCTGGGAATATCTATTATGTTGAATTTGATAATCCGGTACCTGTCACTACAAATGAATTTTTCTTAGGAGCTAGCCTCCCAACAGTAACAGGTGACTCTGCCTCTATCATAACCAATACGGATGGTGACATACCAGCTGGCGGTGGTACTGCTTGGGAACAGTGGAGCGATGGAAATTGGTATAACTATAATGATGCTGCCGCTCCTAGTTGGGGATTGGAAATGACACATTACATCATCCCCATATTAGGTACTGTGCCAACTCCAGGATTCACAGCTTCTGCTACTTCTGTTTGTGTTGGAGATCAAGTCCTCTTCACTAATACATCAACAGACGCACTTACATATTCATGGGAATTTCCCGGAGGAACGCCAGCTACTTCTACATTAGAAAACCCTATTGTTACTTATAACATACCCGGAACCCATGATGTAATCCTTACTGCAACCAATGACTGTATTTCTGAATCAATGACTCAGACAGTATTAATAACAGTCGAAGAAGTGATAGCTGATCTTATTTCAAATACAACAGAATTGACTTGTGCTGTTTCTTCTATCACACTTGATGCTTCAGCTTCTATAGGAAATGGACTCACTTACATTTGGAGTGCTGGTGCTATACCTAATAATAGCAGCGCAGATGTAACAACACCGGGTAATTACACCGTTACGGTTACGAACTCTAACGGTTGTACAGCTACTGCTTCAATTGTAATAACAGAGGACATCACTAATCCGATAGCGAATATTATTCCGTCTTCAACTGTTTTGGATTGTAATACAACATCAATCACCCTTGATGCTTCCAGTTCAAATGGACAAGGTACTTTAAGTTATCTCTGGAATGATAACAGCACGGGAAGTTCTCTTACAGTTACATCTGCAAATATGTATACTGTTACTATTACTGATGCTCAGAATGGTTGTACAGCTTCGACTTCCGTCAATATTACAGAAAACACTGTTGCTCCTGTAGCGGACATTAGTTCTTCTTCAACTATTTTGGATTGTACTACAACATCGATTACCCTTGATGCTTCCGGTTCAAATGGACAAGGTACATTAAGCTATCTCTGGAGTGATAACAGCACAGGAAGTTCTCTTACAGTTACTGCTGCTAATACATATACTGTTACTATTACTGATTCAGGCAATGGTTGTACGGCTACGGCTACTACTACTATTACCCAAGATATCTCCAGTGTAGTAGCTACTATCAATTTGCCAACGACAACTTTGGATTGTAACAATCCATCGATTACACTTGATGCCAGTGGTTCTACAGGAGGTTCCGGTGCTTTAAGTTATCTCTGGAGCGATAATAGCACTAATAGTACCCTTACTATTTCTGCAGCAAATATTTATATAGTTACCGTTACCGATTCGGGAAGTGGATGTACAGCTACAACATCAATCACAATAAACGAGAATTTCACCGCACCCACTGCGGAAATTATTCCTTCTTCAACTGTTCTCGATTGTATTACGACATCAATTACCCTCGATGCTTCCAGTTCAAATGGACAAGGTACTTTAAGTTATCTCTGGAATGATAACAGCACGGGAAGTTCTCTTACAGTTACATCTGCAAATATGTATACTGTTACTATTACTGATGCTCAGAATGGTTGTACAGCTTCATCTTCCGTCACTATTACAGAAAACACTGTTGCTCCTATAGCGGATATTAGTTCTTCTTCAAGCACTTTAGATTGTAATAACACTAGTCTTGTTCTTAGTTCTGCGGCTTCTACTGGTGGTGGTACTTTGAGTTACTTATGGAATGATAATAGCACAGGTATTTCACTTGTAGTTTCTAATGCTGGTGATTACACTGTTACTATCACAGATGCTAGTAATGGCTGTACTGCCTCTGCTTCTGTTACAATAAATGAGAACTTCACCGCTCCATCTGCTGATATTAGTTCTTTAGTAACTGATTTAAACTGTATTTCCACTTCAATCGTACTTGATGCCAGCGGTTCGAATGGGTCTGGTACATTAAGCTACTTATGGGACGACAATAGTACGAATAGCACACTTATAGTTACTGCCCCAAACACTTATGGAGTTACAATAACAGATTCAGGAAATGGTTGTACAGCTTCTACTTCAATCATTATTACACAAACTGATTCGCCAACTGTAATTGCCTCTTCCACACCTACTACTTGTGTGGGCATGGATGGAACGGCAACAGCTACAGGAATGGGAGGTGCAGGTGCACTCACCTATCTCTGGAGCAATGGACTAAACACTCAAACCATTAATGGTCTGGATATAGGTACATATACAGTAATTGTAACTGATATGAATGGTTGCACAGGATCTGCCACTGCTACTGTAACTGATGGCTGTGGTTGTGGGGGCTTTACTTATACAATTGATCAAACAGAAGCATCCTGTAATAATTTATGCGATGGAACTGCCTCTATCATTCCTACAGGTACTGGTACTCCATACACTGCAATTTGGAGTAATGGTATGACTGGACTAAGTGTAACTGGTCTTTGTGCTGGAACATATGACGTAACAGTATCTGATGCTACCACATGTTCCTTAGTACAATCAATAGTAATATCAGATCCTACTGCAATCATCATATCTGCTTCATCCACACCAACCACTTGTGCAGGTATGGACGGAACAGCTACAGCTACCGCAACTGGGG
>JAHDHJ010000028.1:5426-27598 GCA_020631375.1 Saprospiraceae bacterium
CCAATGTTAATGACGGATGTGGATGTGGTAACTTCAGCTACCAAATCTCACAAACCGATGTCTCTTGCAATGGAACTTGTGATGGAACCATACTAATAACGGAAACCGGTTCGGGTACGCCTTATTCCGCATCATGGAGCAATGGAATGACAGGTTTGGACTTATCCGGACTTTGTCCAGGAACCTATGATGTCACCATAACTGATATCACAGGCAGTTGTTCTGCTATTGAATCCGTAATTATTACAGAACCTCTCGAAATTTCATTGTCCGCTGCAGCGACACCAACCACTTGTGCAGGTATGGACGGAACAGCTACAGCTACCGCAACTGGGGGAACTGGCACAATTACATATGCTTGGGACGGTGGACAAACAACACAATCCATTTCAGGTTTGGATGTAGGCACTTATACCGTAACTGCTACTGATGATAATGGTTGTACCGCTACTGCTGTCGCCAATGTTAATGACGGATGTGGATGTGGTAACTTCAGCTACCAAATCTCACAAACTGATGCTTTATGCAATGGTTCATGTGATGGAACTGTCACTATTACTCCAGCAACTGGAACGAATACACCTTATACTGCCGACTGGAGTAATAACGATTCAGGGCTTAGTGTTGGGAATCTTTGTGCAGGTACATACTCTGTAACAATTACAGATGCAAATGGTTGTTCTGCTGTTGAAATGGTTAATATTAATGAACCTTTGGAAATAGTAATTAGTACATCTTCAACACCAACGACTTGTGCAGGTATGGACGGAACTGCTACTGCTTCTGCGTTTGGCGGTATTGGTACATTTACATATGCTTGGAGTGGAGGACAGAATACTCAAACAATTTCCGGTTTGGATATGGGTACTTATACTGTAACTGCTACTGATGATAATGGTTGTACTGCTACAGCTATTATTGAGGTTCTTGATGGTTGTGCTTGTGGAAACTTTAGTTACCAAATCTCACAAACCGATGCTTCATGTAATGCTTCTTGCGATGGAACTGCAACAGTAATTCCGGCAACCGGGACAAACACACCTTATACTGCCATTTGGAGCAATAATGCATCAGGATTAAATATTGGTAACCTTTGTGCAGGTACATATTCTGTTACAATTACAGATGCAAACGGCTGCTCTGCTATTGAAACCGTTAATATTAATGAACCTTTGGAGATAATACTAACCACAGGAGCTACGGCAACTACTTGTGCAGGACAAGATGGAACAGCTACCGTTTCGGCTACAGGCGGCTCTGGCACATTCACTTATGCTTGGACTGGAGGAGGAAATACACAAACTATTTCTGGTTTGGGTATTGGTATTTATACAGTAACCGTTACCGATCAGAATGGCTGTACTGCCGTTGATACTGCTGAAGTAACTGATGGTTGTGGCTGTGGAAATTTCAGTTATGTCATTGACCAAACAGATGCTTCTTGTAATGGTGTATGTGATGGAACAGGTACTATAATTGCTACTGGCTCGGGCATGCCTTATTCTGCTACTTGGAGTAATGGAAGTATAGGGCTTATACAAAGTAACCTCTGTGCAGGGAATTATGTAGTTACAATCACAGGTTCAGATGGTTGTTTTGCCATTGAAACAATGACCATAAATGAATCCCCAGCAATATTAGTCGCAGCTTCGTCTACAGCTACTTCTTGCCAGGGGTTAGATGGTACAGCGACGGCTGTTGGTTTAGGTGGAACTGGCTTACTATCTTATACTTGGAGTAATGCCGGTACAACTGAAACTATTACAGGTTTAGATGTTGGTATATATATAGTCACTGTAACTGATGAAAATGGTTGTACTGCATCTGCTATGACCGAAGTAACAAATGGATGTGGTTGCAATGACTTTAGTTTTACAGTAGCCCAAACAGATGTTTCTTGTAATGGCTTATGTGATGGAACTGCAACTATAATTGCCAATGGTACAAGCTTACCCTATACTGCTACTTGGAGTAATAATAATACGGGAATGACTGTCGGCAACCTTTGTGAAGGTGTATATAGTGTAACGGTGACGGATAATAATGGTTGTTCAGGAATAAGCAGTATTATAATTTCCGAACCAGCAACACTTACAGTTAACATCAATGGTAATGATGCAAGTTGTGGAAACCAAAATGGTTCAGTATCAGCTAATGCAGTTGGAGGTTCGGGACCATATACTTATGTTTGGAGTAATAGTGTATCAGGAAGTACTCAAAATGGTTTAGCTGGCGGCACATATACGGTTACAGCAACTGACAATTCAGGATGTGTAACAACAGGATCAGTCACTATTTCTGAATCATTAAGCTTCACACTTAGTGGTTCTGTCCAAGATGTAACATGTAATGGAGGAAGCGATGCAAGTATCAATGTTACTGTTATCGGTGGTACACCTCCATATTCCTACGATTGGAATAATAATGAGACTACTGAAGATATTAGTGGATTAGGTGCAGGCAATTACATCCTATTCGTAACCGATGCAAATGATTGTACAGGAGGAATTTCATTTAATGTCAATGAGCCAAATCCAATTTCAATTAACATGCAAGTTACTAATTCCAACAATGACAATGGTTCTATCAGTGCTCAAACAACTGGTGGAATTGCTCCATACACATGGCAATGGTCTAATGGAGCGACTGGAGTATTTGCTAATAATCTTGCTCCTGGAATTTATAGCGTAACTGTCACAGATGCTAATGGGTGCGTTGCTATTGCAGAAGCACAAGTCTTTGACATTACAAATACAGAAGAGCTTTCAATAGTTGAAGATTTGAATATTTATCCTAATCCTAACAGAGGTACATTCGTTGTTGATTTGGCATTATACCAAAGCAATGATGTGGAAATAAACATTTACAATGTACTGGGACAGAATATCGAAAGAAGAAATTATTCTACATCTGAACTTAGTGAAACATTTGAACTGGAGTTTGTTGCAAATGGGACATACTTTGTTCAAATAATCATAGGTGAGACCAGAATTACCGAAAAAATAACGATTATAGAATAAATCTTTTAAGAATTGATAAGATTTAATAGGGATTGCAAATTTGCAATCCCTATTTTTATTTAATAATATTTACATTTGGGTCTAATTTGTTTTGTAAACTAAAAAGAATATCATGAAACCATATGTTGCCAATCTTATCAATGCTATAGTATTATTAGTTATTAGCTTGTGGGCTTTCTATTCGGGAATGCCGCCAGAAGATGCTGCTCCCGAAATAAAACCACCTTATACTGCTTTAATTCCGGCAGCTTTTGGAATTGTATTGCTTTTATGTACGCCTTTACTCAAAAAAGAAAATAAGGCAGTTGCCCACATTGTAGTTTTACTAACTTTCCTTTTAATCATTTCATTGGTTGCAAAACCATTAATTTCACAAATAGAACAAGGTGATCCTGTTGGGATATTTAGAGTTGGGCTAATGATCCTGACTTCTGTAATAGCAATGGCAAGCTTTATTAAAAGCTTTAGAGATGCTAGAAAAGCAAGGAATAGCTAAACCCATTTTGTTTTAGTAATTAGAAATTACTTTTTATAAAAGGAGAATTCCTAATAAAGGCTATAAAAAGACCTGCTTTGAATACAAATCAAAGCAGGTCTTTTTCTTTATGTTCCATCAAAGAAAGTATCTTTGTTCCAAATAAACTTCTGTAGCATGAAATCTTTGGGATATATCCTTTTTATCATCATTCTGATTTGGTCTAGTTGTATGCCTTACGAAGAAGACACCTTGACAAAAATTCAGTTAGATTATTCTGATAAAACTTTACAAGGACTAATCAATGCTCAAGATGAAAGGAATATGGATAGCCTTATTCATTACCTTTCTTCAGAAAACCCTACCTACAGGTATGTCGCCAGCCATGCAATGAGTTCCGCTAAAAACAAGGATGGACTAACAGCTTTATATGAATTATTAGATGACCCTATTGATGACGTGAGAAGTGCTGCAATACACGCTATCGGGCAAATAGGAGATTCCACTTCCGTAGAAAAATTACTTGGTGCATTTGACCAATTGGACAGCCTCAGGCTTTTTAATCATTCCAATAGCCAAATACTGGAAGCCGTAGGAAAATGCGGACAAAAGGAACACTTGAAACTAATGGCTTCCATTAAAACATACAATGAAAAAGATACACTATTGCTTTTAGGGCAGGCACGTGGGATATATAGATTTGCAAGAAGGAGCATCATACACCCTTCTGGGACAAAATTGATGCTTGATTTCATTAGAAAAAAGGATTATCCGCAAAGTGCCAGACTAATGGCTGCCCATTATTTGCATAGAGCCAAGGGAATAAAAATAGATAGTACGATCTTGGATTTATGTACTTCCATCAAGGAAGAAAAAAATACCAATATTAGAATGGCACTCGTTACAGGTCTTGCTAAATCAAAGCAGGGTTTTGCAAGGGATTCATTGATTAGTTTGTTCAAAAACGAAACAGATTACCGGGTAAAATGCAATATCATCCGGGCAATGGGTTTTTATGAATATGCCGATGTAGCCCCGTTCATGTATGAAGCAGTAAAAGATAAAAATAAACATGTAGCCATTACCGCAGCAGATTATTTCTATCTTAAAGGAACTCCGGAAGACGGAAAAATGTATAGGAATACCGCTAGACAAATAGAGAATGACTGGAGACTAAAACATCGGTTGTATGCAGCAGCTAATAAAAACATGAGTGTCTATTTCACCCAAGCCAAATCCAATATCACATTAGAATTGTTACCCATTTTCAATGCTTCGGAAAATAGCTATGAAAAAGCTGCCATTCTTGCTGCTCTTTCTGAATTTGAATGGAATTACCCCCAATTGAAAAAATTAGGATTGGATAGTAAGGATCCAATACTAAAAACAGCAGGAACAGAAGGACTGACGAGGATATTGGAAAGTAAGAATTTCAGAAAAACCTTTGGAGAAACATCGGGTTCTGTATCCAGAAGAATCAAGCGGCATCTAGTCGAAGCATTAGACAGCAAGGATGCAGGTGCTATTACAGTAGCAGCTACAGCCATCCAAAATCCGGATTTAAAATTCAAAGAATTCTTTTCAGTAAAAGGATTCAATTTTTTAGATACTATCCTTATGGAAATTCCATTGCCCCAAGAAATAGAAACCTACAAGGAAGTTGAAAAAGCGATAGATTATTTGAATGGGAAAAAAGCCAAGGATTCAAAACCGGCATTCAACCACCCAATAGAATGGGAAATGGTGGAAAACCTAAACAATCGTGTACGGGGTATTATCCAAACCAACAAAGGGAAAATTGTTTTGGAATTCTTTCACCACTCCTCCCCTGCTTCCGTTGCCAATTTTATCCGATTAGCCAAGAATGGATATTTTGACGGAAAAAAGATACACCGTGTTGTCCCTAATTTCGTCATCCAGGGAGGATGTAGCAGAGGAGATGGATATGGAAGCGAACCATTCACTATACGGTCAGAATTTTCAGAACTTTACTATGATGACGAGGGCTATCTCGGAATGGCATCCGCAGGGAATGATACCGAAAGCACCCAATGGTTCATCACGCATAGTCCTACGCCTCACTTAGACGGCAATTACACTATTTTCGGAAAAGTAAAAGAGGGAATGGAGATCGTGCACCAAATCGAAATGGGAGATATCGTTGAAAAGGTTGCCATTAAATTTTAAGTCGAAAATTGGATATTACTACCACCAATAACATTTACATTAATACAAGAAAAACAAGAATATGAAAAGTACTGCCTTAAGTCAAATCCATATTAATCTAGGAGCTAAAATGGCGGAATTCGCAGGATATAATATGCCTATCAGTTATGCCGGAATTACAGACGAACACTTAGCCGTAAGAAATGGCGTAGGATTATTCGATGTTTCCCATATGGGAGAATTTATCATTTCGGGAGAAAATGCAATGCCACTTATCCAATACATCACTTCCAATGATGCTTCAAAACTTGAAATCGGAGATGCCCAATATTCTTGTTTCCCAAATAAAGAGGGAGGAATCGTAGATGATTTGATTGTTTACAGGATGGGAAAGGAAAAGTTCTTATTGGTCGTGAACGCCTCCAATATGGAAAAGGATTGGAATTGGATAAAGGATAACAATGAGATTTTCGGTGCTGAAATGAAAGACATTTCTGATGATATAGCTTTATTGGCCGTTCAGGGTCCAAAGGCAGATGAAACCATTCAGAAAATTACGAATGTACATTTATCTTCCGTCAAATTCTATGATTTTAGAATTGGCAATGTCGCAGGTGTAGATAATGTCATTGTTTCCGCTACCGGCTATACAGGCTCTGGCGGATTCGAATTATATATTCCCAAGGAAAATGCCATACAAGTCTGGGATGCCCTGATGGAAGCAGGAAAAGAATTTGGAATACAGCCTTGTGGCTTAGGAGCAAGAGATACTTTGAGATTAGAAATGGGATATTGCCTTTACGGCAATGATATTAATGATACTACTTCCCCAATTGAAGCTGGACTCGGCTGGATTACCAAATTAAAAAAAGGGAATTTCAATTCCCGAACCATTTTCCAACAACAAAAAGCTGATGGCATTTCAAGAAAACTTGTTGGTTTTACCATGTTGGAAGATAAACGGGTTCCGAGGCGAGGTTATGGCATAGAGGATTTGGATGGCAATCCCATAGGTGAAGTAAGCAGCGGCACCTCATCCCCTACTCTGGGCTATCCCATAGGAATGGGTTATGTCCAAAAATCTTTCTCAAAAATCGGTTCAGAAATATTAATTGTAATGAGAAAGAAGAAATTCCGGGCAAAAGTTGTTAAATTACCTTTCGTTAAAATAGAAAAGTAAGCCTTTGTCTTGAACAAATATATCCATATACTAATCATAATGCTTTTTGTAGGGACTATGGACGCCCAACAATTACCCATGTTCCAACAATATAGGAATTTTGGTTACTTGGTCAACCCAGCGATGTCAGGGGCGGAGGGACAGGAAGCCATAGGTGTTCTTTATCGTTACCAATGGACCAAAATGCCAAAAGCCCCTATGACCGCTTTCGCCACTTTTGACACCTATCGGTTCAAGGAGGATAATAATATGGGGTTGAGTGGCTTTCTATATCATGATAGAACCGGTCCGACAATGAGCAATGGATTGGGTATCAATTATGCATACAGCATAGAAATTCCATCTTGGGGTGGCGAATCCCATTTTGTTTCTTTTGGCATACAAGCCAGTTTTGCACAACATAGGCTAAACGGTGATGAATTAATCATAAATGATATAGACGACCCTTTGGTAGTAGGTGATAAGACCTCTGCCTTCCTTCCCGATTTAGGTGCAGGTATTTATTATTATAATGAATTCATGGGTTTCGGTTTTTCTGCCCCACAAATCTTAGGCCTGACTTCCAATTTCAAATCTGAAACTGAAACATCACCCATCAATCGGGAACGGCACCTGTATGCACAAATATTCGGAAAGATACCCTTAGGGCAATACGAAGATATTTTCCTAATGCCATCCATTTGGGCAAAATATGCTTTCCATGCCCCACTCCATTTGGATTTTAATGTAAAAATGCTCATTTATGAAAAATACATCGTAGGCATAGGCTATAATACTGCCAATATGGTTTCAGGAGAATTGGGCTTGTTCCTTGCCGAACAATATCGATTCGGCTATTCATATTCCACTCAGTTTACGGAATGGAACATATTTTTGGGCGACAGCCATGAAGTCCATTTCATATACATTTTCGATAGCGAACACATGGGCAGGTGGTAAAAACAAATAACGTTTATCACCCCATAAGTCATTTTCATAAGCCCCAAATATTTTTATATAAAACAAAACATTTATAAAGAATAATACATAGTATATTTACAGGGAATTGCCTTTTAATTATTCTCTCATAAGTTTTAAAGCTCCTCACTACCTAATGAGGAGCTTTACTTTTTTCTGCTTTTTCTTTCTTATCTTTTTCAGCCAATATTTCGGTAACCTCATGATATATACTTCTCAATTCCTCTGGTTTCTTACTATAATAATCTATGGATTGGTAAAATTGCTCTTCCTCCAATTCATGTATCCTGAATATATGTGCATAATATTGCTTCGCAATACTATCCCTCAATTCTAATTTGAATGTCTTAACAGATTCTTCAGCCATATGGACATCTACCAAGACAGTTGGCATATCCTTTTCAGGAATTAAATTCTGAGGTTTGGGAATATTTTCCTTCTTACAAGCTTGGAATATCCCAAGAATGAAAAAAATAAGGGATAGCTTCTTTATTTTTGTGACAATTGGATTCATTATAATAAAATTCATATGTTGGATAGAATCAAAAACGAATTAGCCATTAGCCAAACGACATTGGTAGCGGTCTCCAAAACCCGACCCAATGCTGACATCATGGACATGTATCAAAAAGGACAACGCATTTTCGGTGAAAATCGTGTCCAAGAATTAGTACAAAAGTATGAAGATTTACCAAAGGACATAGCATGGCACATGATTGGGCATTTACAAAGGAATAAAGTCAAATTCATTGCTCCCTTTGTAGATTTGATTCATTCTGTAGAAAGCATCAGACTTTTAGAGGAAATCGATAGCCAAGCTAAGAAAAATAATAGAGTTATTAATTGCCTCTTGCAATTCAAAATAGCAGAAGAAGAAGCTAAATTCGGAATGCAGGTCAATGACATTAAAGAATTTCTTCAATCAGATGATTATAATACGCTACAAAACACCAATATCATAGGAATAATGGGAATGGCTACTTTTACTCAGGATAAAAAACAAGTCAGGAATGAATTCAGAACCCTCCAATCCATCTTTAATGAATTAAAAGAAGATATTTTTCATTCCAAAGAAGATTTCAAAGAAATCAGCATGGGCATGTCCGGAGATTATAAAATAGCCATAGAAGAAGGGAGTACTATGGTAAGAATAGGTAGTTTACTTTTCAGTTAGCAGTTATCCGTAAATTACTGTTCATTGTTAACTGATAATTGGTCTGATATTCTCCTTCACAAATCGTAAAAAATAGAATTGGACTATGATTATCGATAAATTATATTCTTAGGAATGGCAAACAAATAAATATCCAATTTTGACTTGTTTTTTTTACAATTAACTACGTTAAAAAGCCTCGTCGATGCCCTGCATCGCCTACGTTTTTTGCCTTGTTATTCACAAAAAACCCTGAGCCAATTTTTGTACATTTATTTATACATCATTCCTTATCAAAAATCAAGCACATGACAGTTTTCCAAAAAACATATATCAAATACAATTCTATTATCCAAGTAATCTCAAAAGGCTTGATGTTTTTCAGCCTTGTATTTTTCTTCTTCTTTCTTATTAGAATTTATACAATTTCATACTTTGCAGGGATAATTGCATTTATTATACTAGTCTTCTATGTCAAAGGCAATGGAAAAGTAACAATTAGCAAAAAGGGACAAGATTTATTCATTGAACTTATTGGCAAGGATAACTTTAATCAAAAAATTGAACACATAGATTTTGGATGGAGTTATCAATTTTCAACTACTCCAATGGTTGAACCCTATCCTTTATTTGGATGGTATTGGAATAAATCAAAAAGTGGAGCAGATAATAGAAGAAGAGCCAACACCCTTGTATTAAATGCACTCATACATTTAGAAAATGGTGAATTCATCATTGTAAACCAAAAACTTCCCCCTTGGGGAGACATTCCAAAAGGATGGAAATATGTAGGAAATGATATACACGATGTACAAAATGTATATAGTGTAAAAAGCAGAATCGAACAGTTAGCAGAAATTTATGGATGAAAAACAAGCATTCATAATAATTGCATAGTTTTTACTGATAGCTGTTCATTGTTTAATGATAACTGCCCACTGAAAAGATGTCAAAATGTCATATTGTCAGTATGGAATCTGACAGCAATTCTATTATTATTGACAAATAATCACTTTTGGGGCATTAATAATGGCATGGCACAGCAATTGATGAATAAGAATTGTATTGCATAATATTAGCAAATAATTATATCAAAATATACTGTAACAATGGGTAAGATTATTGGAATAGACTTAGGAACAACCAATTCATGCGTAGCCGTAATGGAAGGTAATGAACCTGTAGTTATCCCTAATGAAGAAGGACGTAGAACAACTCCTTCAATTGTGGCCTTCATAGAGGGAGGCGAAAGAAAAGTAGGAGATCCTGCAAAACGTCAGGCAATCACTAACCCTACAAAAACCATCAGCTCTATCAAGCGATTCATGGGTACTCGTTTCAGCGAGGTTGCCAATGAGGTCAACCGTTCTGCTTACAAAACGTTGAAAGGAGACAATGACACTGTAAGAGTGGATATTGATGGTAAATTATATACACCACAGGAAATCTCTGCGATGGTTCTTCAAAAAATGAAGAAAACAGCTGAGGATTATCTGGGTACAAGTGTAACAGAAGCGGTTATTACGGTTCCTGCATACTTCAACGATTCCCAACGTCAAGCAACTAAGGAAGCCGGAGAAATCGCAGGTTTGACTGTGAAGAGAATCGTAAATGAGCCAACTGCCGCTGCATTGGCTTATGGATTGGATAAAAAAGATGTGGATCAGACGATTGCCGTTTATGATTTGGGTGGTGGAACATTCGATATTTCCATCCTTGAGTTGGGTGATGGTATTTTCGAAGTAAAATCTACCAATGGTGATACCCATTTGGGTGGAGACGATTTTGACCATGTCATTATCAATTGGATGGCAGGAGAATTCAAAAAATCCGAGAATATCGATTTGATGAAAGATCCTATGGCTTTGCAAAGATTGAAAGATGCTGCTGAAAAAGCGAAGATTGAATTATCTTCCGGTATGGTGGCAGATATCAACCTACCATATATTACCGCTGTGGATGGAGTGCCTAAGCACTTGGTTTTGAAGTTGACCCGTGCATTATTTGAGCAATTGGCACACGACCTAGTACAACGTACCTTGAAGCCTTGCCAAGAAGCATTGAAAGATGCAGGATTGGGTAAGAATGATATTGATGAAATCATCCTTGTGGGTGGTTCTACCCGTATTCCCCGTATCCAACAGGCCGTTGAGGAATTCTTTGGCAAGAAGCCGAATAAATCAGTTAATCCTGATGAAGTAGTGGCTGTTGGTGCAGCTATCCAAGGAGGTGTTTTGAGCGGAGACGTTCAGGATGTGGTCCTTTTGGATGTAACTCCTCTTTCTATGGGAATAGAAACCATGGGAGGTGTTTATGATGTGGTTATCGAATCCAATGCGACGATTCCTACTAAAAAAACAAAGGTTTATTCTACCGCTTCGGACAACCAACCATCTGTAGAGATTCATATCCTGCAAGGAGAGCGTCCAATGGCTAAGGATAACCGTCCCGTAGGTCGTTTCGTACTCAATGATATTCCCCCTGCTCCAAGGGGTGTTCCCCAAATCGAAGTTACTTTCGATATGGATGCCAACGGAATCTTGAATGTTTCTGCAAAGGACAAGGGAACCGGTAAGGAACAAACAATCCGTATTGAGGCTTCTACAGGCTTGAGCAAGGAAGAAATCGAAAAAATGAGAGCTGAAGCTGAAGCGAATGCCGATGCTGATAAGGCTGCCCGTGAGCAAGTAGATAAAATGAATGCCGCAGATTCATTGATTTTCCAAACGGAAAAGCAATTGAAAGAATATGGTGATAAAGTTCCTGCTGATAAGAAAGGTGTTATCGAGGATGCTTTGGCTGAATTGAGAACGGCTCATCAGGCACAGGATGTTAGCGCTATAGATGCCGCTACGGCTAAATTGACAGAGGCTTGGTCTGCTGCTAGCCAGGATATGTATGCGAATACCCAGGATACTACTGCTGACCCGAATGCAGGTGCTAACGGAAATCCGAATGCGGATAATACGAATAATGAAAGTACCGAAGATGTGGAAGATGTTGAGTTCGAGGAAGTAGATGATAAGAAGTAATCACTTCTTAATGATATTAGGAATGGCGAACAAATAAATATCCAATCTTGACTTGTTTTTTTTGCAATTAACTGCGTTAAAAAGCCTCGTCGATGCCCTGCATCGCCTACGTTTTTTGCCTTGTTATTCACAAAAAATCCTGCGCCAATTTTTGTACATTTATTTATACATCATTCCTTAGAAAGCCGAGTGGATTTTATCTGCTCGGCTTTTTTTGTTTTTTTAGAAGTTTATTGGTTTTGACTTATCCCGCTGCTCAAAATTAAATGGCTATAATGTAAAAAATCGTGTTTTCAGTTTTCCCTAATCCCTGTCATATTTGAATATTGGATATATTGACTACTTTATTTTTAATTGTCATTACTTCAAGATACTTAATCGAGTAATTCCAAGAACACGAAACAATTAGAGAAATTCGTGTAAATTAGTGGCGGAAAAAACTGCCACGAATCCCACGAATACTAGATTATACATTGCTTAATTCAATACACCTGAAACTATTATAAATTCATACTTGTTTAAATACCTCAAAGCACTTAGGAATGTATTTTTAGTCAATATTTTATGTAATACCTATTAAATATTCATTACTTTTCCTTAGTTTTAATCAATAAAGGACTGCATTCTTCTTAATAGACAACCTTATTCATTAGTAATCAAAAAGGTAAATATTACATAATTACATATCAATAAATAACACTAAATATGAAAAAGCAAAAACAGATAAAAAACCCCATAAAAGTAATTCCTAAATCACAAACTAAATCTATCAAAGGTGGTGGCGATGGTGTTAAAAGTAATAATGTTATTATTGTAGATGTTATCATGTTATAAAAACATCTACAAGAAAATGGCATTATTGTAGATGATTACTCTACCCGATGGTTTTTATATTCAAGAACCCAACTCGCCTTTCAAGGTGTTTGTCCACCTTGAAATACTGTTCGGACGGAGTGTTTCAGGTGAACAAACACCTGAAACGGCAGTTATTTTAAAAACCATCGGGTAGAGTAGAAGATGATATTATCTTATAAAAAATTAATATTTTAATCAAAAATTAAATTTCCATTTATTTGTTAGAATTCATTAGAGCCTTGCCAAGTGTAATTATCATTTGGCAAGGCTCAATTTTTTGGACAAAAACAATATCTCTTTATTCAAATATGAGTAAAACAATAAAATTCCTAAGTCTATTTATTTTCTTTTTTTCCAGTGCTTGCCTCATAGCACAGGAAGATTCCCTTGATTATGACATCTCTGCTTTTGTCTGGATGGACTCTATGGTCATTACAGCACAACGGAGTGGCTTTGATGTGGAAGAATTCATTGAAATGGTGCAAAAAGACGAGACATTCTACAAAGCATTCAAAAATCTTAGAACACTCGGCTATACTGCGGGTAATGATATAAGAATGTTTGGAAAAAATAATATCCAAGCTGCTTCATATTCTTCTACAACTATCCAACAGCATCAAGATGATTGCAGGACAATGGAATATTCTAATGAAATCGTGGAGGGAAAATATTACAAAAATAAATCCAAGAAGTACAAATACTATACTGCTAAAATGTATGACCGCCTTTTCTTTACCCACGGAAAAAAATGTTCTAGAAAAGGAAATGGAATTCCAACTAAGAAAAAAGGTATGGAAAAATATGTGGAAGAATTAAAAACATTGATTTTCAAGCCTGGCGAAAAAGTAAACGTTCCATTAATAAAAAACAAAACGGCTATTTTCAGTAAAGAGATGCAAAAATATTATGATTATTCCATTACTTCAGATATTTATGAAGATGGAATAGATTGTTATATTTTCACAGTAAAAGTAAAGGAAGAATATTTAAAAAAAGAAAAGAAAACCGTGATTAAATTCCTAGAGACTTATTTTGCCAAAACTGATTTCCAAGTCATCGCTAGGAATTATACGTTGGCATATAAAAGTGCCTTATACGATTTTGATGTGGACATGGAAATAAAACTCCAAAGATTATCCGAAGACATTTATGTCCCCTCTTTTATTTCTTATGATGGGAATTGGGATGTACCTACAAAGAAGCCTGAAATTTCTAAATTCCAAGCTTCCTTTTATGACTTTGAATTCTAGTCCACTAGTATTTAATCCATTGGCGATTTTCTATTTTTAACGGCATAATAAATAAGTGTTGATGCAACTATTGCCAACAAACCTATTCCCACATATAGGCTGCCCGTAAAATCAATTGAACCGACAAGCATTAAAATCCCCATCAATAAACAGGCAAAAACAGCGAGTAAGATAATTATTTTCTTTGTCTTATAATTATCCTTTTCCGCCATCTTCTCTATTTTCTTAGCTATCTGGTTTACTATCCGATCTTTTATTTTAGTCAAGAATCCGGTTCTTTTTTTCTTTTTTGCAACTGTCGGTTTATCTTTTGAATTTTCGTTCAATTCTTGAACCGTTTCTATTTTTTCTGCTGATACAACTGCCCAAACATTTTGACTAGTTAAGGAAAATAAAAAAATAAAAATTATAGCTAAAGGTGTTGTACACTTTTGTTTCATTGTTAAATGTTCTTATAAAAACAATTTCAAAATAATATTATTTACCAATATTCAATAAAGATTTTAAAATTGAATTTTGGTAGGGTTTGTATTCATCCGTTCTGAAATAAACATGCTTAAACACAAATGTCTTATTTTCATTCTTTTTTGTATCATGAAGTTCCACTACAACTTTTACAGATGTTTCTCCTCCTATAAAATCCAAACCGATTAATTGATTTTCATCAAAAATAGTTTTTTGAAATCCACTATAACTTTCACTAAATGTGTTTGAAAAAGCTGTTTGTTCAGCCATCAGATTTCCGGATTGGTTATATACCTTATAAGTGACTGTAGAAATAGATGGATCAGAAAGCATATCAGTTGTAAAAATTGACAATTGCAATTTATTTTTATTTCCCAAAGAATTATTTCCCATCAATGTGGATTTCAATCTCAAATCAGTTGTTTCTTTCAGAGAGATTTTTCCTTTGGGTTGAACGAAAGTCGCTTGCTTAAAAATCAAGGCTTCCGTACAGAATAATTTATGCAAATCAAAAGAAACATATCCATAACCTCCATCAGCCCATGTTGTCCCCCAAGAGTTTTTAATGATGAAACCTTTTTCATTATAACCTACTATCGTAACCACATGTCCGCCAAAATTACTTATTGTCTCTCCTTTTTCATTCACATAATCCTTTTCTGTAAAACCTACATTTAATTCCTCCCTGATAATGGCATCCATCAGATCACCCTTTTTATATAACATTCTGGCAAGGGTATAAGGTTCGACCTTACCATTGATTTCTACTACAAGATTCGGTTCCATTGGGATTTGGGCATTCCCGATATGCTTATTCCAAGTGGGTGCATGAACCGTATAAGCAACAGCAACCGCTTTCTGCCCGGAACGCAATAGGTTCTTTATCGTTTCCGGATTGGATGCTTCCTCATCATTATAAATGGTGTAATCGAAATCCTTGATCGTATATTTTGCATAGAATTTCATTAATGTCAAATCGAACTTATCCATTTGACTTATCTTTAATAAATTCTCAAAATTCGGATCGTTTTCATCCCATTTTATCAGATTTTCTTCATAAGGCAAAATGTCCTCATGAATAAAACCATGTTGTTTTAAAGCATAGGGATAATTCCTTAAAAAATCACCCTCGGATATTTTTCCTTTACGAGTATGTTTCAAGGCTCCATATAAATATTGCTCACTTATATCGGCAGGAACTCCGGGAAGTATTTCCAAAGCGGCAGCTACTCCGAATGCTGTACAAGTTCCTCTGCTTCCTTGGTTTTTTACCGAAGTTTGGTATCTTTTGAAGTCAATACTTTTTTGCCCTACGATTTGTAAAGATGAAAAAGTAAGTATTAGAATTGAAATTAAAATTCTCATTGCTAATGACTTTGATTATACTACAAGATAAGTTTAATTTTCTTTTTTTTAAAATCTGATGAATTAAAAAATGGATTAGTTTAATCCCTTGATTGGGTTTCTAAGATTTGAAAGAAATTTAGTTACATATTTTAATAAAAAGACGGGTTGTTCCAAAATTTTAGAACAACCCGTCTTTTTATTATTTATAACACGATTTTCATTATGGATTAATTATGATCTTTTCCATATAATTTTCTTCTCCTTGATTGATTTCCAATAAATAAATTCCCGGAATTAAATTAATATCATTTCCATTAATTTTAATTTCTGTCATATCAGAATTACTTTCATATTCTTCATTCAATAAAGTACGTCCTAACTCGTCAAATAATCTTAATTTAATATTTTCTCCGGCTACATTTTTAATATTAATATTAAATTCCCCAATGGACGGATTCGGATATATATAAATATTCAAACCCTTACTGAAATCAAGAACTTTAGTATCGCTATATTCATAAGTACCATCCAAATCTATTGATTTTAATCTGTAATATCTCAAGCCCGATTTATTTAATTCTGAATCAACAAATTCGTAAGACTGGAGTTCCGTCGAATTACCCTGTGCTTTTACTTCTCCTATTTTTTCAAAAATATTTTCCCGATTTCTCGCCACTTCGATTTCAAATTTCCCACTATTTATTTCCGAAGCTGTTGTCCAATTAAGTATCGCATCTTCCTTATCTTTCCTAGCTGTAAATTCGGTTAATTCCACAGGTAGTGGCTCATCCCGATTCACTCCTCCCCCATTGATATAGAATTCCGAAAAGCTAGATACATCAAATTCTATATAATAACCATTTGCAAATGGTTTCACTTCGGCATCTGCCGGAATGATAAATGAATGACCTGCCACATCATTATCTGATAATACCCCATTTTCGTTCACACCCGAATATTTGGTTACTCCGGCAATGAACGCATCATCCAATGTAGTACAAGTACCGCAAGGTGTCGTAGCCGCCCTTAACAGTTCTACTTCAGAATCTAGGAAATACAATCTTACAGAGACATCTGTTCCTGGCGGATTTGTAGGTGTTATTTTCCAATTGCGATCCAAATAATATTGATCTCCATCACTTCTTACAGTTCCTCCATTGACATAAGTATCGACTGTCGTACTACCTAAATTATTCCCATTAGGATTAATCGAAGCCAATAAATTACCTGATGATTCGAAATCAATCCAAGAAGTACCCGAAACTGCTAATGATGTACCAGTAACTGTAGATCCGGAATGAATGGATTTGGATTCATAAATCATGATATTGTCAATGCCTACGCCCTCCTCATTCGTAAAGCCATCCGATCTGAGCAAATATCTGAAATTCACCCTCGATGCCGTTGTCGGAATATCATAGGACGCACCATGCCAATAACCTTTCAAACTATCCCAAACATTATTGGACATATAGTTATTGTACCAATTATGACCTGTTCCATTTGTTCCCAAAGTGGTCCACGTTTCTCCATTCGTGGAATATTGCAATTGCAAAAAATCATAAAATGGCTGACCAAAACCATCATTGGCATGTTCTATATTGTAATTCATCCCAAAAGCAATGACAGGGGAAGTCATTGATGATAAATCAAAACAAGGCGAATATAAAAACGCCTTGCCAGCATCATTATAATTGCCAGATAAGTTTGATACCCAACAGTTAGTTCCTTCTGCTGCCCTATCTATAATTGTACCCGATGGCGCACCCCAAGCCCAAGAATCGTTCTTACCATCAGAGAACCAATCTCCATTTGATGACTCAAAATCTTCAGAATAAGGAAAGGTATTAATAATTCCAGAGACTGTCCCCATTGCTTTGGCTACCAACCCTTGTGCTATTTCTCCTACAACAGATCCACTATTTGCACGGACTGTATAATAATAATCCTGACCGTTTGTCAATCCGGATGCCGTATAAGTTGTTAGCGGAGTATTATTAATGACAAGCCAATTTCCTCCTGTATATTCCATAACGTCATAATCCGTAGCACCCGATGAAGCAGACCATGTAAGAACGATGTTATTATCACAATCAGTTGTAAGGTCTAGGTCATTAGGCGTATCTATAATTGAAAAATTAGTCAAACTCTGGCTAGTAGGCAATCCTGTGGAATTCCAGGTAATTCTGATTAATCCCTGATCTGTAATCGTAGATGGAACTGTCCACTCATAATTCCTATCTGTTCCCGGAACAGTAGATGAAATCATATTCCATACGCCTCCATTATCGGTAGAATATTCCAAGGTGAAATCATTGGCATCAAAACCGGATGCTTCCCAAGTAATATTGACATTTTCGTTAGGTTCGAATATTTCACCTCCTAATGGTGATGACAATTCTACCATATCACTGATTACATCATAAACCAATACATAATCTTGCGAACCCAATGGCACTGTAGTTCCTGCAACTGTAACCGTATATGTAGCAGCGGCTGGATTATCAATGACGATTTGTTCTATATTGTTGAGGGCATCTGTTCCTTGTACAGCTGGATTGGCACAATTGGCAGCAGATGGATCCAAGACTAGAGGCAGGGTTGTTGTCACACCATCATTTACCGTTACATCCAAATTATTTACCAAAGCAGGACTTGCTCCAATACTAGCTTCTTCATCATGCCAATATAACATGATTTTCAATTGGTTGGCAGCAGCTGGCAGTACAATATTATGGGTCGGAGTTCCTCCGGCAGCAACCGAACCAGTAAAATAAGTACCATTGGTAATTACTTCCGCAGCCTTAGTTGCATTTAAACTCCCAAAACCATAAATATAATCCGGTCCTGCATTTCCTTGGTCGTCCGCAGTATTACAGACTATTGCTTTCATTAAATCTCCTCTTGGGTTCGTACCACCATTCAGATTCTTATAATGTTCATTCAATAATGCCAATGTCCCCGCAACTGTTGGACAAGCATAACTCGTTCCGCTTCCAGCACTATAATTATTATTGGAAGATGTAAATGAAACATTTTGTCCTACGGCAACAATTTCCGGTTTCAATCTCCCATCTTTTACAGGACCTCTGCTAGAACTTGCCCAAATATTATTCAGATAATCGGTTGCCCCTACAGTCAAGGTATTCTTTGCTGATTGCCAAGCATTCTTAATACTGGAATATCCACCTGAATATGGCGTACAGTTAGCCCAACCATCATTACCGGCGGCAAAGACATGCTGGACTTCATCCAATGTTCTTAGGGATTGATCCACATCCATTGATTCTGCTGTATAATCACCTGCATCAACACAAGTAGAAACGATTACATTTCCTGCATAACTGTTATTTGAAATAACAGCCTCTATTGCTGTATATAATGCATCATCATTTATGATCACATTACTTGAATAAGCAGCATAAAGGCTGGCTCTAGGAGCAATTCCCTTTGCATCCGGTCTCAAAATACCCTCTCCCGCAATAATTCCGGAAGTAGCCGAACCATGACTGCTTATACCGATAGCGTTTTCATTCATTATCCTATCATTCAAATCGAGGTGCTGCTCTATTGTCCCTCCATCTCCGACACTCACTGTAATTCCATTACCCGACAGATTCAAGCCCGAACTATGGGTTAATTTTTTAATTCTGTGCGTTTCTATATTCTGGCTGACTAAATCTATTGTTTTATCGAATGTTGGGGAAATATAATTCACTATTGCCAATGAAGCTATCTCTTTTAATTGTTCTTTGCTTAGATATATTTTCACCATCTTAGGCTGGAAAGATTTCCATTCCATATAATTTCCATCCAAGGCTTTTTTGGCATCTGTTTCATTTATGGATTCTTGGAAAACAACATAAGCTAAGAATCTCTCTCCCAAATCCTCTACTGTCGCCGGATATTTATACTTGCTGTCAAGATTGCTAATATGCCTGATTCCCTTTTTCCAACTAGAGTTGTTCTTGAAAGTCTTCTTTTTCATTTTTATCCAATAGGAATGATTAGGAATATAGGATAGTAATTCTACTCCTTCTTTCCTTAATTCTTCTTGTCTTTCCAATGATGGCATTTCCTCGAATTGGACAAATAAATAATAATTATCCTTATACAATGCTTTCTTGAAAGGGTCGGAATCCTTATCCAATTTATCAATATTGATTTCAGGTGTGAAATCACCATTCTTGAATTGAATCTTGTGTTTTTGTGAATAGACACTTGATAAAGCAAAAAGGGAGAATAAAATTATTAATGTAAAATTCTTCATATTATTAATTGAATTATAATGTTTGGGCTTTGCTTGGGTTTGAGGGACTCATTAATCAAATATAAAAGTATTAGGTAATCTTTTTTGTTAATCACACATATAAATAATTTCTATTCCTTATACTTAAAAGTCCATGCTATATGGATTTTAGCGACGACTTCGCCAGATGATAATCTTCCTGTGGAATAGAGTTTTACGGAATGTTGTTCTCCGGTTATAATAGCTTGGTTGATGGCTTCATCTATACTTGCCGGATCATCACAGGTAAAGAATGTCCTACTTGAAGCTTTTTTTACAAATTCAGCTCCTACATCCTTCACAATATATTTGACATTCTCTGCCATCATTACCCTTGAATAAACCAAGAGTGCTGTTGAATATTCGGCGGCAGCCATGAGTCCTACAAAGTAGATGGATTGGAAAGGGTTCTTAGTTCTCCAACTCAGGGGCAGGGAAACTATGCACTTGTCCTGATTGACTTCTTCCATTTTCAATCTAAACCAAAATGCTCCGGGTACTCTTGACAATTGGAGCAATTTCATTTTAAAATTATTGCTTGCATCTTTGAAGAATTTATTGACTTTGGGATCTTGGGGATTAAATAGAAAGGGCTTTTTTTCTGTGGCAATCGATTCCATATTCTTCAGATGTATTGAATTCAAGTTAGATAATAGTAATCAAAAGGCAATTTAAGCATTTTAGGGAATAAATGCTTGAAAAGTAAAGATGGACAAACTGGAAACCGAACTTCTGTCAGTGAACCGATATTTAAACTTCCATAAGGGCTAATCAGGCATTTTTTATTCAATATTTACATCCTTAATTAGCTAGTCTGTTATATTTGCACCTCAAATTGGATGAACAGATGAAAGTATTCAAATTTGGTGGTGCTTCAGTGAAAAATGCAGAGGCAGTGAAAAATGTTTTTTCGATATTGGAATCATATCGCCATGAAAGAATATTGATGATTGTTTCTGCGATGGGAAAGACCACCAATGCGCTTGAAAAAATCACTTCCGGATATTTCTATGATATAGAAGAAAATAAAAGTGAATTGGAGCATCTAATCCGATTCCATGTAGAAATCTGTAATGATTTATCTGAGGGATTGGAATCTTGTGCATTAGAAATAAAAAACGATTTCCTTACGATTCCTGCTGTTATTGAGCAACATAGGGAAAGAGGTTATGATTTAGTCTATGACCAAATCGTATCGTTGGGAGAATGGGCTTCGACCAAAATCGTAGCGGCATATTTGGAAGAAAAAGGATTGGCGACACATTGGGTAGATGCCATAAATTGTGTGAGAACGGATAATATTTATCGGGAAGCAACTGTCAATTGGGAAAAGACCGAAAAAGAAATTACTAAAGATATTCTCCCTTTGTTCGAGACTAAGAGTTTTGTAATGACCCAAGGTTTTACGGGTGTATCCGAAGAAAAATTGGTGACAACATTGGGGCGTGAGGGGTCTGATTATTCCGCAGCTATTTTTTCATATTGCCTAAATGCAGAAAGCATGACGGTTTGGAAAGATGTGGAGGGCATATTGAATGCTGACCCCAGAAAATTCAAAAATGTAATAAAACTTGATCGGATTTCATATAAAGAAGCAATAGAAATGACTTATTACGGAGCCAAAGTCATCCATCCGAAAACCATAAAACCCTTGCAAAACAAAAATATCCCTTTGCATGTAAAATCCTTTGTCAATCCGGAATCAGAGGGAACTATTATTTCGAATCTTTCGGAGGAGAATTATCCTCCGATTTTCGTTGTGGAACCCAATCAGGCACTTTTGCATATAGCAACTAAGGATTTTTCGTTTGTTGCGGAGCATCATTTAAGTCATTTGTTCGCATCTTTGGCGGCTCATCGCATCAAGGTGAATATGATGAGGAATACTGCCATTAGTTTTTCTATCTGTGTGAACCATAGAGAGGAGCGGATTAAGAATCTTATTGAGGAAATAAAAGAAGAATTCAGCATTGAAAAGGTTGAA
>JAHDHJ010000284.1:0-2455 GCA_020631375.1 Saprospiraceae bacterium
ATTATTGCAAAATAAAATTATAGAACCACTGGGAATGACGGACACCTATTTCGGAATTACTGAAAAAATAATTGCAGAATCCGCGCAAGGTTATACTGTTTCCGGAAGAAAAGTAAACCAAAATACATTTGCTTCCTTTGAGGGATCCATGGGAGTGAAAAGTTCATTGCATGATTTATTAATTTTAGCAAAAACTTATTTGGGATTGGAAAATGAAAAATACACAACAATCTTTTCGGATAATATCATAGAAAGACATTCTGTAGGAATTAGAAAAGAAGTAAGCGTTGGATATGCTTGGCATATTTTAAAAAATAAAAAATATTATAATGTCATTGCACATCCCGGAAGGAATTCGGGACACCAATTAACCATGCATTTTGTTCCCGAAACCAAAACGGCCGTCATCGTAATTTCCAATTCTGATACCTCGCTGGACAATCTCGGATACATGATGTTGGGATTAGTCAACAATCATTGGAAAAAGAAAAAGAAGAAAAAAAATAAATCCTAATAAATCATTATAATTCCAAGTCCTTGGCAAAGTATTACATTAAAATATCCATATTGTTAATTCTTTTTTTTCTTTTAGGCTTCTTAGCCCGATTCCATTATCTTTTTGATTTACTATCACATTTCAGGTTATATTTTTTATTAGGATTTGTTATTCTTTTTTTTGTATCAATTTATTTTAAGAATAAATTACTCATTTTAATCCATGCCATTTTTATTATTGGAATACTTTTTTCCTTACGGCAATTTTATATTCCAATAAAAGAAACCAACCATACCCAAACTTTAAAAATAATTTCATTGAATATTCTTTCCCAGAATAGTGAATATGAAAAAGTAAGGAAATTTATTAAAAAAGAAAATCCGGAAATCATAACTATTCAGGAAATGAGTCCGAAATGGGAACAAGAATTAAATCAATTAAAAATAGAATATCCCTATTTCCTAATAGAAAGTAGAAATGATAATTTTGGGATAGCCATATATTCTAAGTATCCATTAGAGGATGCAGAAATACTCCACCTCAATAAAGAAAATATTCCATACCCTTTTGGCACAGTAAAAATAAATGACCAATCCATTTCTATCTTAGGGATTCATACTATGCCGCCCATAGGTTCCGAATATTTTGAACTAAGGAACCGACAACTGAAAAGTGTCAATGAATTTATAAAACAACAAGAAGGGGAACTTATCCTTTTGGGAGATTTGAATTGCACATCATTTTCCTCGAACTTGAATATATTACTAGAGGGAACAAGATTAAGGGACAGTAGATTAGGAAAAGGAATCCAAGGGTCTTGGTCAGCAAGGATGAAACTTTTTTATCTGACATTGGACCATGCTTTCGTAACAGATAAAATACAAGTTTTGGATCGGAGGATAGGGGAGGATCTAGGTTCGGATCATTATCCTGTGATTTTAAATGTAGGATGGTAATAAAGTTCGTATCTTTCCGCCAAGATGTCAGAATTGTACTTAGAAAAAATAATACTCACTAATTTTAGGAATTACAATACACATGCAGTGTCATTTTGTAAGGGATTGAATTGCCTTACCGGCAAAAACGGAATGGGAAAAACCAATCTATTGGATGCCATTTATTATCTCTGTATGTGCAAGAGCAGATTGAATGGTTTGGATAAATATTCCGTCCAATTCGGAGGGGATTTTTTTCGACTAGAGGGTAAATTCCATCGTTCGGAAAAAAAAGAAAAAATTGTCAGTAAAGTCCAATTAGGTAAAAAGAAAGCCATTGAAAAAAATGATGTTGTTTATCCGCATTTTTCCGAACATATCGGTTTTCTCCCTATTATAATGATTGCTCCGGACGATACCGTCATGATAAAAGAGGGGAGCGAAGAAAGAAGAAGGTTTTTAGATAATACCTTATCACAAATAGATCAGGATTACCTCAATCACCTCATCCGATACAATAAATTATTAAAACAAAGGAATGCCCTTTTGAAGCAATCCGATGGTCGGGTGGATTCCGCATTATTGAGGACGTATGATGAACAAATGTCTGTTCCCGCAGAATTTATTTATAAAAGGCGGAAACAATTCATAGAAAAGTTCATTCCCATTTTTAAGGATTGGTACAAAGGCATTTCCCAAGAAGCCGAAGAGGTAGGCATTTCATTCAGTTCACATTTGGACGGACAGGATTTCCTGACTTGCAGCCAAAATAATTTCCAAAAAGATTGTTATCTCCAAAGAACCTGCGGAGGCATACACAAGGATGATTTACATTTCGTTCTGGAAAAAAATCCGATGAAACGCTTCGCTTCACAAGGACAATTGAAATCATTTGTGCTATCTTTGGGCTTAGCGAGATATGAAATGCTGAAATCACACCAATCAGTGAAACCCATCTTACTTTTGGATGATATTTTTGATAAATTGGATAGAGGCAGAGTCCTGAAACTTTTGGAATTATTAT
>JAHDHJ010000284.1:2465-4622 GCA_020631375.1 Saprospiraceae bacterium
GTTACTGACATTGCTCTCTGAGAAAGATTTTGGACAGATTTTCCTTACAGATACCCACGAAACAAGGGTAAAAGAAGTCGTGGCGAACTTTAATCGGGAATTTTGCATTTACAAAGTAGAGGAGGGCATAGTCTCCATAATAGATTAGGTAATAATCCACTAGTTTCCCCCCGCTGGAGGGGGATTAAGGGAGAGGAAAAACTTACAAGAATAAATTTGAGTAATTGGACAAAAATTATCCAAGGATATGTTTTAGCACATGATTGATAATTAAATTTTGTCTAAAAATCTCTAGATCTAAATATCTAGTTATCTATTTAAATACATATTAATGAAAAAGAAAAACGATCAGCAAATAAAAGATGTACTTAAACAGATGGTGAGTTCCAATCGTTGGGACGAAAAGCTGAATCGTGTGAAAATCCAAGACGTTTGGGCTAAGGCTATGGGCGAAACCGTCGCCAAATACACCCGACACGTCACCCTTCGTAAAAACAGCCTGGTCCTTCTCATAGACTCCGCACCGCTGAAACAGGAATTAGCCTATTCCAAAGATAAGATCATGAAAAATATCAATGAGGAATTAGGAGAGGATTTGGTAAAGGAAGTAATTATTCATTGATTTAAAATAATTTATCTCTAAATCAACTAATCCCAAGTGCCATTATCCGGACTACACACAACAGCACAAGCAGCAGGAGCCGTAAATAATCCATTGGAAGTCATAGTGCAACCTGTATCCGCAGTGAAATTGGCAGTAACATCCACAGCATTTCCATCAGCAGTCAAACCTGTCAATATTACATCTTGAGGACTCGTTCCTATAGCGAAATTTTGTCCTGCCACAGTTAATGTCCCGGTAGCTGGGGGATTGGAATAAGTGACTGTAACGACTTGGGTATAAGTATTGTCCCCAACATTGCAAGCCGTTTGCGTTCCGGCAGCTAATCCATCTATGGAACAGGCAGCACAAGCCATTAATGAAATGACTACATCATCTGTTAAATTGGTACAAGCACCTGTAGCTTCAACAGTGTAAGTCGTCATCGAACCAGGTGATACGCTAATCGAAGCACCTGCTGTAGGACCAGAACCATCCGAACCCGTCCAGGAATAGGTAGCCCCGGCTGGTCCGGTAGCAGTTAGTGTGGTAGAAGTTCCATTGCAGATAGTGGCATCTGCTCCCGCATCCAATGTCTGTGCATCCCCTGTTACATTGATACTATAGTCACATTCAGAACCAGCACTACCATCTACTACTAAATAATAGGTGTCACCTGTAGTAAGGGCAGAAGTAT
The DNA here is from genome assembly GCA_020631375.1 of Saprospiraceae bacterium. Classification (GTDB taxonomy): domain Bacteria; phylum Bacteroidota; class Bacteroidia; order Chitinophagales; family Saprospiraceae; genus JAHDCE01. The sequence goes on from JAHDHJ010000284.1 coordinate 3,764, forward strand.
TTGTAAGTGTGAGAGATAGTTGTTGTCCATCAGACAAACTACAATCGGATACTAAGGTGAAAGTATTCGTCCCATCAAAATGCAGGATAGCAGCCTGTATGCCGTATTCAATAATAGAGGGGTCTGGTACATAGCCGAAAGCTCCATAACAGCCAATCACATCTATCTGGAATGAAATATTAGGTCCTGATGCCTCAAAAGCCAACCATGAGTTATTTTCAATTGTGCCACCAAAAATAACAGGACAATTTCCACCCCCTACAAAATTATGGGGTTCATCTTCAGTGTAACCAACCGTACTAGCACAATATCCATCAAAATTACAAACAAAGGGAGCATTGGCAAAATCATCTGCGGGAACAGGATTACTTCCATCTCCGCAACCCGGAGGGATGCATTCAATGGCAATATTCCAGCCATCTGCATCGGTTGATGCATTGGATATCCACTGGAAAGTAACACAGTTACTTGTAGAATTCAATATGATGGAATTGCTGCCTGGATCATTTGTATTAGTATAAGTAGCAAGGACAGTTCCTCCTGTTCCTGTACCATCATATACAGTCAGCACATCTCCCGCAGCTATGTCATAGCCTGCAGCATTCTCGTCAGGATTGATGATGAAACGCAAGAAATCTGTGCCACCTGAACAAAAAGTGGCAATAAAATTTTCATTATTGGCATAGTCTCCGAATCCTCCATTACCGGAATCAAAAAAGTTTCCGGAACAGGTCGTCGTTGTTACCCCATCTATGTCATCCATGTTGTAAGTCTGTGACCAGGTATAGGTAGATGTTAAAAGTAAGATAGAAACTAATACAATTTTAGATATATTCATTCTTATCAATTTAATATGACG
>JAHDHJ010000285.1 GCA_020631375.1 Saprospiraceae bacterium
TCCTTTTGGTAGCAGAAAATGCAGAAGAAATATTGAATACCATTTTGTCCCGTTGTCAGATTGTGAAATTCAATCCTTTGTCAGACAATGACATAAAGGATATTTTATTGGAAAAAGGATTGCCGGAAGAAAAAGCAACAAGCATTGCCCATTTGGCAAATGGAAATCTTAATCAGGCATTGACACTCATAGACGAGTCGGAGAATGATAATTCCATGATGTTTCTAGCATGGCTGAGGATTTGTTATTTGGCGAAGCCACAAGACGTCGTCGAGTGGTCGGATACGTTTGCTAAATTGGGTCGTGAAAACCAAAAACACTTTTTTGACTACGGTTTATTCTTCTTACGGGAATATATGGTATTAAAATTGACAGACAATAGTCATGTAAGGCTTAGTGAGCAAGAATTGGCAACAGCTAAAAACCTAACTAAAGTAATACAATATGGGCAGATAGGACCCATTTCAAATATATTAACGGATTCGGCATTCCATATTTCGAGGAACGCCAATCCCAAAATTTTAATGACTGACATCACTGTAAGGATGAATAAAATCCTTAGGGCAAAAGCCGTGGTGTAAAACATATATACAAATGAGTTGTGCAGGATGTTCAACGGGAAAAGATGGCAAACCGGGCGGTTGCGGAAGCAAAGGCGGCTGTTCTACAGGAGGCTGTAATAGATTAAATACATATGATTGGCTCACAGGAGTAGAGCAACCGGAATCTGATGATTTTGATCTCGCAGAGATAAGTTTTAAGAACGGTTCCAGAAAATTATTTTTCCATAATCCCCCTTTTGTCAGGGCTCAAAAAAACGATTGGGTTGTTGTCGAATCAGGTACGGGATATGATGTAGGTAAGGTTTCCCTTACGGGTGAATTGGTTAAGCTCCAATTGAAAAGGAAAAGAATCAAAAGAGATACAGTTTTCCATAAAATCATTAGGGTTGCCCATAATAGGGATATGGAAAAAATGCACGAAGCACGCTCCATGGAAAAAGGAACGATGATCCGGGCAAGAGCCATAGCTAGGATGCTGGATTTGGACATGAAAATCGGAGATATAGAATATCAGGGTGACAAAAGAAAAGCCACCTTCTTCTATACTGCCGAGGGTCGGGTTGATTTCCGCGAGCTGATTCGTCATTTTGCTAAGGAATTTAAGGTGAAAATCGAAATGCGACAGATAGGGGCGAGACAGGAATCCGCCAGAATCGGAGGTTTGGGAGCCTGTGGAAGAGAGCTGTGCTGCTCTACTTGGCTGACCAATTTCAAATCAGTTTCCACTTCTGCTGCAAGGTATCAGAACCTAGCCATCAACCAATCCAAGCTATCCGGTCAATGTGGCCGCCTTAAATGTTGTCTGAATTATGAATTGGACACTTATATGGAAGTCCTGAAAGAATTTCCAAAACATGCGGATGTTCTGAAAACGGAAGCAGGCGAAGCCAGATTGGTGAAAATGGATATTTTCAAGCGTTTGATGTTTTATATTTATCGGGATAATAAAGCGACTAGAGGAAAGATTTTTGCACTGGGAATAGACCGTGTGAATGAGATTCGCCAAATGAATAAAAAAGGGGAGAAACCAGATAAATTACAAGGGGTAAGCTTGAATAATGAAACACCTGAAGATGCTGATTTAGGCTTCGCAGATGTAACTGGACAAATAGAATTACCTGCGGAAAAGAGGAGGAAAAGAGGAAATCGTAACAATAGAAACAAATCTAGAAATCCAAGATCCGGTGAAGGAAATCGAAAACCAAGGGGAACGAACAATCGCTCTAAACCCAAGCCTAAGCCTAATGTAAAGGCAGAGGGAAAAACAGGAGATAAACCACAAGCAAAGGATAATAAAGGTGATAAACCTCAGAAGAAGAGTCCTAATAATCGGAACAGGAATAGAAATAAGAGAAAAAGACCACCTAAAAAGGATGGTGATACTAAGTAATATAAAATATTGATTATCAACAATAAAAGCTGCCCTTACCATTTGAGGCAGCTTTTTTATTGTTAATTTTGAAACAAAAAATTAAATTTAAACAAAAATTTTTGCATTTTTAAAACAAATACTTTATACTTGCATTGTGGAAAGAATAAAAGCAGTAACTTTTATTCAAAAATTGAATAGCATTCCATATCTTTATTACAAAGTAAAATTCATATCTAATGTCAAAAGAATCAAAATTAGCAAAAGAGCAAAGCCAAAAGTTAAAAGCACTCCAGCTTACAGTTGAAAAACTGGATAGAACTTATGGAAAGGGAACTGTTATGCGTTTAGGAGACAAACAAGTTGTAGAAGCAGATGCCATTTCTACAGGTTCCCTTACGCTTGACATTGCCTTAGGAATAAATGGATTGGCAAGGGGTCGTGTAGTTGAAATCTATGGCCCTGAATCTTCTGGTAAAACCACCTTGGCCATACACGCTATTGCACAAGCACAAAAGAAAGGCGGCATAGCAGCATTCATAGATGCCGAACATGCTTTTGATAGGGATTATGCCCAATCATTGGGTGTGAATATAGATGACCTCCTCATTGCACAACCCAGTTATGGTGAGCAAGCTTTGGAAATTGCTGAACATTTAATCCGTTCGGGAGCAATTGATATTATAGTAATTGATTCTGTTGCGGCATTGGTGCCAAGAGCAGAATTGGAAGGAGAAATGGGAGATTCCAAAATGGGTCTTCAAGCACGTTTGATGTCCCAAGCCATGCGTAAATTGACAGGAGCTATTGGAGCGCATAATACTTGTTGCATATTCATTAATCAGTTAAGGGAAAAAATCGGGGTAATGTTCGGTAATCCGGAAACAACGACAGGTGGAAATGCATTGAAATTTTATGCTTCGCAACGTTTGGATATTCGCCGTTCCGGTTCTGCAATAAAAGATAAAGAGGGTAATATCATTGGAAACCATGTTAAGGTTAAAGTTGTTAAGAATAAACTTGCTCCTCCATTCCGTGTTGCTGAATTTGACATCATGTATGGCGAAGGCATTTCCAAAACGGGAGAAATCATTGATTTGGGCGTAGAAATGGAAGTCATAAAGAAAAGTGGAGCATGGTATAGCTATGAAGGTGCAAAAATCGCACAAGGCCGTGAGTCTGCAAAAATATTCATCATGGATAATCCTGAGGTTGCTGAAGAAATAGAAATGAAAATCAAAGCCAAGCTTAAAGGAGAAGTCGTGGAAGAATTGAACGGAAAAGAAGAGCCAATGGCTGAAGTAGAAAAATAATTATTATTTCCCCCCAATAATAATTTAGCGGCATCTTGACGAAAAATCAGGATGCCGTTTTTTGCTTCCCAATAATTTTCCCATTTTCATAAAGACCTCCTATGATTATGGGTGCAATTCATTTTGTCGCTCCGCAGGAGCGACAACTCTAGTACAATTCCACTATGACAGAAGAAGAACGACATTTTGAAATGCACCCATGATTATATAAAAATTTATTTTTCTGAATAATTTTGTAATGTAGAACTAAAGGCATTCTATTTTTGTCTAATGTCTAATTCTTATCAATATCAAAACATTTCAGAATGAAAAAATTAGGAATAGAATACATTTTCGTTTTAATCAGTTTTTCCATTATGCTTATAAATTGTAATGGAGGAAACAATTCGTCAGGTGATCCTCTGCCGATTATACCTAAATTAGATAAGGAAACAGGGCAAGCGATTGAACACACTATTCGGCCATTTTCATTCATGAATCAGGACAGCCAAATCGTTACTAACGCTACTTTCAAGGATAAGATTTATATCGCTGATTTCTTCTTTATCCATTGCCCTATTATCTGCCCCAAAGTAAAAGCGAATACAAAATTTTTGTATGATGAATTAAAGGATAATAAAGATGTTCTTTTTCTTTCCCATGCCATTGATACAAAATATGATACCATTCCCGCATTGAAAGAATATGCAAATAAATTACAAATAGAAACAGATAGATGGCACCTTGTAACTGGAAATCGTAAGGAATTACACGATATAGATGTGGATTATGTCAGTTCTGTAAAAATAGATCCAGATGCCCCCGGTGGTTTGGATCATAGCGGCTATTTGGTTTTGATAGATAAAAAAGGACATGTCCGTTCATTCGCCAGAGGGACAGAAAGAGAAGGGGCAGAAAAATTATTGAAAGATGTTAAAAGGCTTTTGAAGGAATATGAGTGATAAGCCGTTTGATAAATTTACGAAACCATAAAGGAAAGGGGAGAATATCATTAATGATATTCTCCCCTTTCCTTTATGGTTTCGTATGAAATTCTATTTTCAATTCTGTTTAATGAATCGTGTAGTAAATGATTCTTTCCCACCAATTACTTTTACAAAGTAATGCCCAGTAGGTAAATTCTCAATACCGATTTCCATTTCTTGAGAGCCTTGGATTAATTTATGATGAGCAACGACCTGTCCTGAAAGGTTCAAGATATGAATCATAGCATCATTCTCAAAAACCAAATTGGAACTAAGAATTATTTTATCTTGGGCGATTGTCGGTCTTATTTGAATAGCATTTTCATTATCCTTTTCATTGAATTGAACTGAAATGGTATGGCTATATTCCTTGGATTCATCCA
>JAHDHJ010000286.1:0-1822 GCA_020631375.1 Saprospiraceae bacterium
TGCTTTGTTATTCCTCTCAACCATAGCTAAGGCTATGCTTTTCGAGTAATGCCTCGCCTATTTCCAAAATCCCTAAGTCATCTTACATAAAAAACTTTTCGTGATAACATCTAATAGAAGTAAAAGTGTTTTTTACCTTTGCAGCATCTTAAAATATCTATTCAAATTTTCAATATTATGAATTTAGATTTCCTAAAAACCCTTGGGCTTGAAGAAAGGAATGCCGGCACATCAACCGGAGCCAGAGCCTACGAATCGGAACAAGAATATATCGACTCTTATTCTCCTGTAAATGGAGAGTACATTGCAAGTGTCAGTGTTACCACCCAAGAGCAATACGAAACGGTCATGAAAACGGCACAGGACGCTTTCAAGACTTGGAGGAAAAAACCGGCTCCCCAAAGAGGCGAAATTGTTCGCCAATACGGAGAAGCTCTAAGAAAATACAAAGAACCTTTAGGCAAACTTGTTTCTTTTGAAATGGGAAAAAGCCTTCAAGAAGGATATGGAGAAGTCCAAGAAATGATAGACATCTGTGACTTTGCCGTAGGATTATCCAGACAGTTGTATGGATTGACCATGCACTCAGAAAGAGCCAACCATCGTATGTATGAACAATGGCATCCCTTTGGAGTTGTTGGAATTATCTCCGCTTTCAATTTCCCGGTAGCCGTTTGGTCTTGGAACAGCATGTTGGCATTGGTTTGTGGTGATGTTTGTGTTTGGAAAGGTTCTGAAAAAACACCACTTTGCTCAGTTGCTTGTCAGAATATTTGGAAAGAAGTGGCTGAAGCCAATGATCTACCAGAAGGCATTTCTTGCATCATCAATGGAGATTATAAAGTAGGTGAATATCTAACTAAAGATACGAGAGTGCCTTTGGTATCTGCTACGGGTTCTACTAGAATGGGAAAAATTGTTGCCCAAGAAGTAGCTGGTAGATTAGGGAGAACGCTACTCGAATTGGGTGGAAACAATGCCATTATTGTTACTGAATCTTCTGACTTACCGGTCGTTTTGGCAGGTTCTGTTTTTGGAGCGGTCGGAACCTGTGGGCAGAGATGTACTTCTACCCGTAGATTAATCGTACATAGAAGTATTTACAATACTGTGAAAGAAAATGTAGCCAATGCCTACAAGCAGTTGAGAATTGGAAATCCCTTGGATCAAAACAATCATGTGGGGCCATTAATCGACAAGGATGCTGTAAACATGTATTTGGATGCGTTGCGACAAGCGGAAGAACAAGGTGGCTCTATCTTGGTTGATGGAGGAGTTCTGGAAGGAAAAGGTTATGAAAGTGGTTGTTACGTAAAACCGGCCATTGTCGAGGCTCACAACAATATGCCTATCGTTCAGCATGAAACTTTTGCTCCCATCCTTTATCTCATCCCCTATGATGATATTAGTGAAGCGATCGAAATGCAAAATGATGTACCTCAAGGTCTTTCTTCTGCTATTATGACCAATAATCTGAGAGAAGCGGAGTTGTTCCTTTCTTGTGCGGGTTCAGACTGCGGAATCGCTAATGTAAACATCGGTACTTCTGGTGCAGAAATCGGTGGTGCTTTTGGTGGAGAAAAAGAAACAGGTGGTGGTAGAGAATCCGGTTCGGATGCTTGGAAAGCTTATATGAGGAGACAAACCAACACCATTAATTATGGCAAGGATGTTCCTTTGGCTCAAGGTATCAAATTCGACCTATAATAAAGTAACATCAGGGTGGGCGAATTAATTGTTTACCCACCCTGCCATTTATTCTTATCAACAAATATTTATCCTATAAAACATCAAAAATCATTTTGCTCTTTTGTGGCATTCT
>JAHDHJ010000286.1:1922-4574 GCA_020631375.1 Saprospiraceae bacterium
ATGCCAGCCTCAAGACATTACAGAGACAGTACTTTCAGGAACAATTTTTAATGAAAGTTTTTCCTTACTAGCTGCCATAACTAATTATTCTCCTGGAGAGGATGAAATCCAAATGTTTCTTTTTGGACAAGATGAAACACCCGCAACTGCTCTTTGTGACATCTTGGGTCTGCAAGGAAGACAAATTACTTTGATTGTAGATAATGTGGTTGGAGAAGGCACTACTATCGCTACTTTATATGATGCTGAAAACACGAATTCTGCTATTACGCAAGCTTGCTATTCCATCCAATCCATTTCGGATACAGCAATAGTTGGCAAATTGAGTTTGGATGGTGGCGACGGAAATGTGGTAAGCGGAAAATTCGAAGTGACCATTTGCCCTTAATTGTAATGAATAACCGCTCTTGCTTGAACGGGAACGTGTAGGCTAAATGCAATAGCCGACGAATGGAGGCTATTGACATTTTAGCTGGTGTTCTGCACTGGCTTTCCTTTATACAACTCTCGTTTTTAGTTAACATTGAACTCCACTTCTTTGGTAATTCGTTGCCAATAATAATAGAAAAATATACTCCTAATGTTGTTTAAACAAAAGGAGCATATTCTTTGCTGAACTATGACTTTAAGATATTAGAGTAGTATTATGAACTTACAATATAATCTTCATATCCAAACAAAAAATTTACTCTACTTTCTGCTACAGTATATTTAAAAGTGACCGAGGTTACTTTTCCTGGTATTTTAATTATTGCATTTCCTTCATTTCCAGAGATAGTTCTTCCCGCCAGAACACAATCCACCTTCCATTCCTCTTGGATTTGGTGATCGAACTCTACATCTACTTTAATTCCTTTTCTTCCAATAGAAGCAAAAACAATGATTAAATCTTTGACCCCGTCAGGAAATGTTAGAGTATTAGTGGTCACTTTCGTGTTTTTAATATTCATAATATTGGGGATGTCGTATGGGGCTTTGGGAAAACTACCATAATTTTGAAGTGTACTCTCCAATTCGACATTTTCAGAAGATTCGTATGTAAACGGTTTCCCATTAACAGTTCCTTCTGCTATATTAGGGGTACTTGTAACATGTAGTCTATCAGCCCAATAAAATCTCCTAGGCTGATTTAAAGGCGTAACTGGATTTTCGGAAATGGGGATATCTTTTTTGTTTAGCGTTATCCTAATCCCTCCAGTTAGTCGATTTAACACGGGACAATCGTCAAATTGTACAATAACTATCACATTCTTTCCTATAACAGCATGTTCTGTAAAATCAGCGGTAACATCACGACCACCTAACTTTCCTTCAAGTGTTGGTAAATAGATACCATCCAAGTTTTGTTCATTAAATAGATACATACGTGCTCCATCATCAACATAATTTATAGTAACTAATAATGAATTAATATCTGTTCCTTCGGGTATTTCAACACTGACTCTAAAATAAGTGAAATCTATTATTTTGTAGGGAGGAGGAATTGTGGGCCCTGGTATTCTAGAAGCTTTCTCAAAATTAATTCTTCCATCAACTACATCTACCGGAACCCAATTACTAGAATTCTCAGGAGGAAAACTCATATATTTATATGCAGACACTCCTCCATGTTCATGTAGCCAGTCTTCTTGTGGTAAAGAAACTAAGCCTTGTTGCCGGTAATACATTTCCCATCTTGAACTTTCAATTTTTGACATCATTTTAAACTTTTAAAATTTTTAATCGCCTACTCTTTACAGGATTTTCGGCATCCTCCTTAGTATAAAAATCAATGTACTATGTTTTTTATCGTCCATTTCTGCCAATGTTCTGAATGGTAAGTTTTATGTTCTGAACCGTAAGTTTTTTTAGATTAGAGCTGTTTTCTGAGATTTTTTTGCTTGTGCAGAACGATGCCCTTACGGTTAATGATTTCTTATTATCTTTTAATTCATGGCAGTTGAATTAAAAATGATGTAGTTTTAAACTCTAAATCCATCTACATATGAAACTGAATATTTTCTGCCTATTCATGATTTTTTCTTTTTGTCTCATCAATATTCAACAAGTTGATGCGCAAAAAAGAGATCCTGCAAAAAAATTCAAAACAAAAGTAAAAGAACAAGCACCTGATTTTTCTTTCACCACCCTTGACGGAAAAACTTATACGCTTGAAGATTTAAGAGGCAAAGTGGTTTGGATTAATTTTTTCGCTACTTGGTGTGGCCCCTGCATTAAGGAAATTCCACACCTTACAAAATTCGCGAAAGAAATGGAAGACGAAGATGCCCTTGTTTTATTTGTAGGAAGAGGACACACTCAGGAACAATTGCTTTCTTTTTCTAAAAAAATGAGAATAAAGGAACAAGTCGTCATTGCTGATCCGGAACGGGAAATTTATCATCTTTTTGCCGAAAAATATATTCCTCGAAATGTCATTATTGATAAAGATGGAACAATCATACAACAGGCCACCGGATTTGACCAAGGACTACACGACAGAATGATTAAAAATTTTAAATTCTTATCCAAGAGAAATCTCAAGGAAGAAGAAGAAGAAGAAGAAGAAGAAGAAGAAGAAGAAGCTCCTATAAAAGAAAATCACGGACAATAAACCTCTCTCCATTTATGAAATTCAATTTGTTTTGTTTTGTTTTTTTGTTTTCCGCTCAT
>JAHDHJ010000029.1:0-18118 GCA_020631375.1 Saprospiraceae bacterium
TAAAGTTTTTCAAAAACCCTGCTAGACTTTCCTAGCAGGGACAAAAACAAAAAACTAAAACTATGAACAAACACTCACTTTTAATTTTATTAAAAACAATACTATTGTTATACGTTTCTAAATTTTTAATGTTCCCATTAAATGAATAATAATTATCCATTTAATTAATTTAATTTGATAATTATTATCGCCCCGACATCCAGTCTGGCAAATCATCTCCGTACTCTCCCAAAAAATTGACATTCGCACTTCTTGATGAAATATTTGCTATTTCAAAACTCCAAATATGTTTCTTTTTACACCCCGTAAAACAAGAATCGAATTTGACAATATAATCCAACTTCCAACCTTTTTTCGTCCTTGTCGCTTCTATGTCATTTCCGTCTGTATCAGGGATTAAAGTATTTACAATATCGACTCCATTTTCTGTCTTGAATTTTTTAGCAATGGCTGCTATATTTAATGATTTTTTTGCTTTGACAATAAAAAGGTTTTTTTCATCATCCCATCGTTCATGCGATTCTATAAGCAAACCATACCTTGCACATAAATCATTAATTAAATCGCTATCCGTAATATTATCTCCTAATATTAAAGGTGTCGCCCATTTGGCTGTATTATTATAATTTACTTGAAACTTATCAACTGCAGGTTTGGGAAATGTATGTAACCTATGATTCTTGGTTACGTCCAAGGCTTCATTGAAAGGAGATCTATGGACAGCCAATAATGAATTATATATTTCATTCATTACTTCCGTTGGCACATCTGCATCCAATTCTTCGTAATCCATTCCCTTGGAAATAAATCTCAATGCCAATCTGGTGGCATCTTTTTCGTACATCATTTTTTGATAATCGGATAATTTGGAATCATCCAATTCCACATTGACAATAGAATTCCTTAATGTAGAAAATTCGATTCCATTCGTATCATGCGCAAAAGCAGATGCTATCAAACATATCGTTGATAAGATGCTAAATTTTAGAATGCTATATGGAATTCGGTTATTCATGTTTTCAAAATCAATGTTGTTGTTATGGTTTTTAACTATTCATATTTAGTGCCAATAACAGGCTTACCCAGGTAATAATATTTCAATAATATCTGGGGTTGTGACATAGGAGTTGTGGTTTTTTGAAAATGATATACTATATAAACATTGGAGTTTCACTATTTATTTAGCCAAAATCCAATTTCATTATTGTAAAATGTACCAAAAATTATGATGTGAATTTTTGATTTATTTAGGAATTTCAAGAATATTTTTAGGAAAATTATAACGTTATTTTTCAACTAGGGTTTAGTTCTACTTTGGTACTTTGGAATAGCTCAGTGGAATTTCCCTCCCTTAACCTGAAAACTATATTCTTTAAATTATTTTTTCTAAAGTACCAAAGTAGAATTAGAAACAGAAAATTAAATGGAATGGAATTCTAATAATTAATTCAAGTTGCGTTAAACGCAAATAATCAACAAACGATAGTCCGAAGCATGTAAGAGCAAGTAATTTGGATTATGTTATTTTTTATCTTTCACTAAAGGGAGGAAAAGGGATTAACCTTTCTTCATCCAATCCGGAATTTCATCTCCGGATGATGAAACAAATTCGACAGCTTTTTCAGAGGTCACCTTAAATGTCCATTTATAAGACTTCGTATTTTGTAGGCTTGACCAATATCTAGTAAAAGAAACTGTCCATACTCCATTCTTATTATTCAAATCAATATCAAAATCAGGACTGACATCCGGGTCATGGGTATGTATTTTATCCACTCCATCAAGGTGTCCGAATTTTTGTGCCAATGCAGACATATTATATAGCTTAGCAGATTCTATGGTAATCATATCATTTTGTTCATCCCAGCTTTTCTTATCTGTAATGAACAGATCATACTCTTCCAATAGATCATCCATTTCTCCTGTCACTTCGCTCACTCCCTCCGCCAAATCAGATGCCCATTCGGCATTCCTATTATAAATTATCCAAAATTTATCAATTGGAATATCCGTCGCAACCCGCAGATTAGCATTAAATACAGTATCTGCTTCTTTTAGTTTACTATTATATATTGATAGTAGGATTTCAAAAATTTCTTGGGCTTTTTTCTCTGGCACTTGGATTTGTAGTAATGCCGGATCATCCCCTTGCGCATTCAAACGAATAGCCAATCGTGCAGCGTCCCTTTTCAATTTCCTGACAATATGCTTGGGAGTGTTTTGATCTTCCAAGCCAATATTAGGATAGGGCATATCCATTGAAATAGATATACTTCCAAAAATTAAGACTATAAAGAACAATATTCCTTTGAACTTTGCCAATGGTTTGTGATTTGCTGTGCTATTAAATTATAAACAGGCAGTTTGTCTGCATAATTATGTACGAGACCAAATCAATTTCGTTGCAGTAGAATCAAAAAAGAAATGAAAAAAAATGATAAGTACCCTAATTCTCCTCCAAATCAATCCGAAAAGCCCGTATTATAAGGAAAGTTAGTCCGCTAGTATTAAAAACTATACTATGGAATTATTTGTAAGCGTATGTTTTAAATTGCGTTTTACGCAATTTGAATTATTTGTGTTCTGTTGGCATCTTGCATTCCTCTTCGGGTTTCTTACCACATACATTACATTCTCCCATGCTATTCTTAATCATAGGATTATTGGATGCGCAACTTCCACGGAATTCCTGCCCTGTAACAATGTGTCTGATATTCATCATTAGGAATGACAAACCAAATACTACAAATATGATTAAAAGGATATATAAGAATTCCATTTTCTAAAGTTTTGTACAAATTCAAGTTGTGTAAAGCACAACAGACTTTAGATATTAGTATTTAGACATTAGACTATTCATATTAATCGGATGGTTTTCTACGAAAACCATTATAAATCTAGTTACTAAAGTCTAAGTACTAATATCTGTTGCGTTTTACGCAAGTTAGATTACAAATATAAACAGCTTTATCCCCTAATGGTTTATTTTTTAGCTTAATATCCATCCTTTGGGTTAAATTTGCTGAAAATTAATAAACAAATGGAAATTCCTGCTCAATATCAATCCCAAGCAATTGCTTTTGCCCGCTTATTGGAAATCATGGATGAATTAAGGGAAAAATGCCCTTGGGATCGCAAACAGACTTTGGAAAGTCTTAGAAACTTGACCATTGAGGAAACTTATGAATTGGCGGATGCCATTCTGGATAATGACTTGGATGGAATCAAGGAAGAAATTGGAGATATTATGCTACATATGGTTTTTTATGCCAAAATAGCTGATGAGAAAAAATCCTTTGGCATTACCGAAGCATTGAATGAGGTCTGCGAAAAATTGATCAATAGGCATCCACATATTTATGGGGACATTGATGTAAAAGATGAGGAAGAAGTGAAAAGGAATTGGGAAAAACTAAAACTTAAAGAGGGAAAGAAATCTGTCTTGGGTGGTGTTCCAAATTCTCTCCCTGCTATGGTCAAAGCATATAGGATGCAGGAAAAGACCGCACAAGTCGGATTCGAATGGGATAATAAGGAACAGGTTTGGGATAAGGTAAGAGAGGAAATGGATGAATTCCAAGAAACCATAGAAAAGGATTTGTCCCAAGATAGGAAGGAAGAAGAGTTCGGGGATGTCTTATTCTCCTTGATTAATTATTCCAGATTTGTAAATATAGAACCTGAATCCGCTTTGGAGAGAATCAATAAGAAATTCAAATCAAGGTTTGAATATATTGAAAAGCATGCGACAAAAGACTTGGAAGAAATGTCCTTGGAAGAAATGGATGCCTTATGGGATGAAGCTAAAGCCAAGCTAAAAAAGGCTTGAAAAATTGGATACGATTTATTTTCCAACTGGTATGAGGAATTCTTCTATTTTGCGTCACATCCAAATATTTAACATTCTTTTCTCATTGATTTTTTTGTAAGAAAATAAAAAAAAATATTTTTTTTATTTTCTTTTACAAGCCTTAGGATAGCTGCCATTCCTTTCAAGAACGAGCCATAATACATGACTGAAGTACAGTTACTTATAGAGAATTAACAGGTTCGTCTTGTTCGATTTGTAACAAGCTAAAAGAGCTTGAATAAAAACTCATTTGTTTCTACTTAGGGTTTCTTGGTAAAATATTTGTGACATATCTTTTTGGCAAAAAGATAGAAATGCCCTATATTGAACTCAAATCATTATTAGCACATATTAGGAATGAAGAACCTCATAGAGATCTCCAAGATAGTAACTAAGAAAAAAGTCAGGAAAATAGAGATATTTGATGACCATTCTCTAAAACATAAAAATTCAAAATTCAACGAATTTTATGAGGCATTGATGGCCAATAAATTCAAAAACGACAGGGATGCGTCTGCATTTTTATATGGTTGTAGTCCTACTGATGACAAATATAGGCAGCTCAAATCAAGGTTCAGGAAAAGATTGTTGAACACTTTGTTCTTTTTGGATGTGAATCTACCCTCAACCTCAAATTACGATCGGGCCTATTATTCCTCTAATAAGGATTGGACACTGGTCAAGATTCTCCTATCCAATAATGCAAGACATACGGCAGCCGCATTGGCAAGGCAAATCCTTACCATTGCCTTGAAATTCAAATTTGCAGATGTCATTGTAAACTGTTCCAGAATTCTACGAAAATATTCTTCGGAAGAATCAAATGAAAAAGCTTACGAAGAATATGACCAATATAGTAAGCAGTTCCAAAATGTACTGGATGCAGAAATCCGTTCAGAGGAATTGTATCAGCGGGTCATCATGAATTATTACAAACCCGCCTCCAAGAATCATGATCTGAAAGAAAGGATAGATACTTATTGCGAAGCATTGGTAGGTCTATCCGAAATATACGAATCGCCCATAGTCATATATAATATGTATTTGGTTTGGGCTTTCAGATACGAAATGCTACATGATTATGAGGCAATGCTGGAAGTATCGAACAAAGCGGAAAATTATATCGAGGATAATCCCCGATTCTACAGGGATGAAATGCTGGCTACTTTCCAATTGAAAAAAATGTCCGCCTATCTGCATTTACAAGATTATAAAAATGGTAAAACCAATGCAGAGAAATGCCTCAAATCTTTCCCTGTCGGTAGTGACCATTGGTATTCTTTCATGGAATATTATTTGCTATTGGCATTGCATACTGAAAATTATGTGAATGCAATCGCCATCTTTCTTGAAGCGGTCAATAATCCCAAATTCAAGAAAATAGACAGCCAAATCAAGGAAAAATGGAAAATATATGATGTTTATATCAATTATATCATAGATAGCCAATCTGAATATTATCCTATTCTAAAAACACAAAAGAAAAGGAATTTCCGGCTTTCCCGTTTCCTTAATGACCCTATCCTTTATCCTAAAGACCAAAGGGTTTTCACTGTACTAATGGTTATCGCACAGATTCTTTTCTTCTTGGAAAAGAAGAGTTACAATGCTGTTACCGAGAGAGTGGACAGATTAAAAACCTATGCAAACAGACAACTCAAAAAAGAGGAATATTTTAGAGCGATCCAGTTCATACGTTTGTTGCAACAATTGGTGAAAGCAGAATTCGACCTGACAAAATTGAGTAATACGGAAAAATACTACCAAAGGCTAAAAGAACAACCTTTCTTTTTTAGAGGGCTTATTTCTGAATTGGAAGTCGTTCCTTATGACAAACTTTGGGACATGGTCATCAAGAAGATAACCGACATGAAAAATTAAATCTCCTGTTAAAAAATTCTGTCAACTGATTTTCATCGCCAGTAATTTTTACCTTTGGGCGACTTCCTAGTTTTTAGACAAGCTAGGAAAGGGGGAAATCCGAAAAACAGGAATGGAAAACCAAACATTTTATAAACAATTCGCTATAGTCAATGGTATTGCCGGAATGATGGTTCTGGGCATTTACTTCATTCCCAAATTGTCCCAGCATCTTGTACTAGGTATTTTTACCATGATATTTTTTGCCCTCTTTGTATTGGCTTCCTTTATCTTAGGAAAAAAATCTGCTGCCAGTGAGAACAAAAACGATTTCACCAGACTGATTATCAGCTTGATTTTCGCCAAATTCGGCCTATGTATTTTGGCGGTCGTCGCCTTTGATAAAATAATGGTTCCTACGGATAATCTTTATCTTATTCCTTTCTTTGCATTATATCTTTTATATTCGTTCTTTGAATTCAAGGTACTTTCATTGCTGGGTTACCAGAAATAGTAATTTTAGAATTAAAATGAAAAAAAAGACATTCAAAGCTAAGGCTGATAATCATTTCGAGTTTGAATTAAATCTACAAGATGCCAAAGACCTTAATATGGTTTCTGAGGAACATCAACTCTTTCATATCCTCAAGGAAAATACTTCCTATAAGGCGAAATTAATTTCTGCTAATTACGCAAAAAAGGAATTCATCATTTCTGTCAACGGTACGGAGCATCACATCCAATTAGAAGACGAATACGATGCCCTTATTCAAAAAATGGGCTTGAATATTAGTGCTTCCGGTAAAATGAATGAAGTGAAAGCTCCTATGCCAGGCCTGGTGTTGGATATTTTGGTAGAACCGGGACAAAGCATTCAGAAAGGTGATCAATTATTGGTGCTAGAAGCCATGAAAATGGAAAATGTCATCAAGGCTTCAGGAGAAGGAACCATAAAAAATATCGTTTCTAAAAAAGGTGATGCTGTAAGTAAAGGGGATTTATTGATAGAATTAGCCTAAGCTGGACTACTTACATTTTATTCATAATCGTCAGACGAGTCTCTGAATAAAATTAAGCGTACTCTTCAGACGAGTATGAAAACTTTTGCCTAATGCTATAAAGCTAAGCCATTATAATATTCCAAGCTCTTAATTATTAATGTTTTCGTAGCAGTTTCATTGATAGATACTTTTCCTATGCCGTTCAAAACAGTAAAATTAATCTTGTTCCCAATATTCTTTTTATCATTCCCCATAATGGAAATCATTGCTTTAAAATCCGCTTTTTCCAAAGGCTGATGCCCGAAAATGGATAGCAGATAACTCGAAATAGAATTCAATTCTTTATCGGATAATCCTGCGATTTCATTAGAAATAAAAGATTCACAAATCATTCCTATCGCTATGGCTTCGCCATGCAATAAAAAATCCGGCTTCTCAAGGAATACACTTTCAATTCCATGTCCTATCGTATGTCCAAAATTCAAAGCTTTACGAAGACCTTTTTCGAAAGGGTCTTCTTGGACAATATCCCGTTTTATTTTCACTGAATCCGCAATAAATACATGCCAATCCACTTGGGACAAATCTTTAATTTCCCGTATTTCTTGCCATTGGTTTTCATTCTTGATTAAGGCATGTTTTATAATTTCCGCAAAACCACTTCGGATTTCCCTTTCGGGCAATGTCTTTAAAAAAATCGGATCAATACAAACAGTTTGTGGATCATTAAAAACGCCTATGGAATTTTTTATTCCCATAAAATCAATTCCCAATTTCCCTCCCACAGAAGCATCTACCTGACTCAATAATGTTGTCGGAATTTGTATGAAATCAATTCCCCGTTTAAATGTAGATGCACAAAACCCTCCCATATCTCCAATCACTCCGCCACCTAAATTCAACAATAAAGAATGCCGCCCCATTCCCAATTCCATCATTTGTTTCCAGATGAATTGGCAAGTATTTATATTTTTATGAATTTCTCCGGAAGATATTTTTATAATTGGAATTTCCATTCCCAACATTTCCAAAAACAAAGGCAAACAATCCCTTTCCGTGTTTTCATCTACAAGGACAGCGATACTCGAATATTTTTTTCCTTCCAATAAATCCTTAAGCGATTTTTTGAAATCATTGATATGAATATCATAATTTTCAGTACAGATGCGCAATGGGTTCCTCATAATAATTCATCTACCCTTTTAAAAAAAACACGATTCATTTGCCGGTGGTTGGAACTGATAAAAACCACTTCTGCATTGTCCACTCCATCCGTTAATATACGACCCGCTTTGCTTGGGATTACCTCATCATGTGTCCCAAGGAAAATTTTCATTTTAATTTTATTCTGTATAATGACTTCCCTTGTCTTCTTCCATTCCGGCTCGAAATCATCCAAAGCCATCCAATAAATCCATAATCTCCGCCGTTTTTTCGCACTCGCAAAATGCACTTCACTAAATCTATAATTATGATGGTTCAACCAACCTCTATTAAATAATCGTTTGGCTAATTTTGCGGTATGCTTATTCACCAACACCCTAAAGGAAGTCCTTTTTACCAAATCCGGAATTTTTTGAATCGTCCGATATAATCCTGAACTTAATATTCCATCCGGAGCAATTAAATATACATTCTGAATCAGATGTGGTATTTTTTCCGTCAGATACAACGCTACCCTACCTCCTAAACTAAAACCCATTACAGAACAATAAACCGCATTTTCCCGCTTAATGATTTCCCTTAATATCCAAATAAAATCCCTGCCTTTTATCTTCTTTCCTTTCCAATGAGATTCTCCATGCAATGGCAAATCAACCGCATATAAAGTAAACCTTTCCGGCATTTTCCGAACCACAGGCAAGAACATAGAACAACGTTCACCATAACCATGAAATGCGACTAACAACTCCTTCCCATTACCTGTTTTCAAGCAATGAATATTGGATTTTCCATAAGCCAAATTAATATGTTCTATAGCAATTTTCGGTTTCATTATTTTCTGACAACAAAGAAACAAAGAACTATTTTGAATACTAATCTTAAATTGAAATAATATCTACTATCCTAAAAAATAAAGGTTTTATTTAATAGACTTCATTACGAATCAATAGTTAAGCCACACAAGGGGAATCTTCCATCTTACTCCAAAACATCAGTTCCTAGGAATTCGCTCCCCTTAGAACCTCTCCCTAACTCCTTGGACAATTTTTTAGAAAAATGTACGTATATTTGTATAACAATGCATTCGATAAATAAAACATATCGCATTATTTCGCTTACACTGGCATTACTGATTTTTATTTCGTCAGTAGGTTTCAGTATAGATATGCATTATTGCCAAGGACAATTGAAATCCATTAGTTTTGTTGGCAAAGCCAAAAGTTGTCATGAAATGGATGCTCCATCTGCCATGCAGAATTGTCCACATCATAAAAAAATGTTGGCAGATAAAACAGATAAAAAAGGTTGTTGTGACGATAGGACTGTTTTGGTGCAATCCGATATTGATAAGAATCTGCAAAATGCAGAAATACATACCAGCCCTCAATTAGAACAATGCATAATTGCCTACGTTTCCGTATTTTTATTAGGGAACCAATTAGCACATTCTACGCCTAATTATACACATTACAAACCTCCCATACTCATTAGGGACATACCTGTCCTGATCCAATCTTTCTTAATATAGATATTCAGATTTAAGGATATTTAGATTTTTAGACTAAAATTGCTCCTGCGAGGAAGTCTCAAAATCTAATGATGATTTAATTCTGTACACAAAATTTGACAAAATAAAAAACTCCTTGCCGTGCGAGTGTGTTTGTTCACCTCGCACAACATTTGCCCGAGTTGTCTTAATGTCTTTTGTGTGAATTTCTATTAATAAATTCTTGATTCTTATCAGAAGAAAAGCATTATGCTCAATAAATTCATTCTATTCTTTTTAGAAAATAAGATTGTAGCCTATTTGTTACTGCTCTTATTTATAGGTTGGGGATTGGTGACGGCACCCTTTGATTTTGGAATCAAGGATTTGCCACGTGACCCAGTTTCTGTGGATGCCATTCCCGACATTGGTGAAAACCAGCAAATCGTATTCACGAAATGGATGGGACGTTCTCCACAAGATATGGAGGATCAGATTTCCTATCCATTGACGACCGCACTTTTGGGTATTCCGGGAGTGAAAAGTGTCCGTAGTAATTCCATGTTCGGCTTCTCTAGCATTTATCTCATTTTTGATGATGATGTGGAATTTTATTGGAGCCGTAGCCGAATATTGGAAAAGTTGAACTCCCTTCCTGCGAATACATTGCCGGAAGGCGTACAACCTACACTCGGTCCGGATGCAACTGCATTGGGGCAGATTTATTGGTACACTTTAGAGGGGAAAGATGAAAATGGGAAATCCACCGGCGGTTGGGATTTGCATGAATTGCGGACGATACAGGATTTTTATGTCCGATACGGATTGTCTTCTGCTGAGGGTGTTGCGGAAGTGGCATCTATAGGTGGTTTTGTGAAAGAATATCATGTAGATGTGGACCCAGATGCGATGAGGGTACATAATATCAGTATGGAGCAAGTGATGTCTGCCATAAAGGGGAGCAATATTGATGTAGGAGCGCAGACGATTGAAATCAATATGGCCGAATATTTCGTGAGGGGATTGGGCTATATTAAGAATATTGGGGACATAGAAAATAGCGTTGTCAAAACGAATGATAATGTTCCGATAACTATCGGAGATATTGCACGGGTGAATATTGGTCCGGCGACAAGAAGAGGCGTTTTGGATAAGTCAGGAGCGGAAGCTGTGGGTGGTGTAGTGGTAGCAAGATATGGTGCGAATCCCTTGGAAGTGATACAGAATGTAAAGGCAAAAATAGCTGAACTCGCACCTGGCTTGCCAAGCAAAAAACTGAAAGATGGAACAGTTTCCCAAGTGAATGTGGTTGCATTTTACGATAGAACCCAACTCATCAATGAAACGATAGGGACGTTGGAAGAAGCATTGACTTTGGAAATTCTCATTACGATTTTAGTGGTCATCTTATTATTGCTGAACCTTAAATCCTCCTTGCTGATTTCAAGCACTTTGCCAGTAGCGGTGCTGATGTGTTTCATTGCCATGAAATATTTCGGAGTGGATGCGAATATTGTCGCATTGTCCGGTATTGCTATCGCAATAGGAACGATGGTGGATATGGGAATTGTCCTCACGGAAAGTATTGTCAAAAGAATAGAGGAAGCTCCGCCTAGTGAAAATTTACAAACGAGTATTTATGAAGCTACGATAGAGGTCGCTTCTGCAGTCATTACTGCCGTAGCAACGACTGTAATTAGTTTCTTACCCGTATTCACTATGGAAGCTGCCGAGGGAAAATTATTCCAACCATTGGCGTACACCAAATCATTTGCCTTAATCGCTTCGATATTAGTGGCCGTTGTCCTTATTCCGACATTGGCACACACGATTTTTTCATTAAAATCCAAGCAAAAATTCATTTCTTATGGAGGAAATATTCTGGCGATAATCGCCGGAATAACGGTTGCTATTTTATATGAGCCATTCCTAGGAAGCATACTTGCCGTTGTAGGAATTACCGGTATTCTTAATTCAATATTACAAGAGTATAAAACGACGAATAAAATAATTAATATCATTAGTAATATTATTTATGCCCTAATTGTTTCTTGGTTATTGGCGAAAGTATGGATGCCATTGGGTGTGAATAAAAGTGATTTAATAAATTTCTTTTTTGTAGTAATATTGGCGGGAAGCCTGATTGGATTTTTCTATATCATTATATTTTTCTACGAAAATATTCTCCGCTTTTTGCTTCGTTTCAAAATCCTGTTTTTGGCTCTAGTTGGTTTTATTATTTTTCAAGGTTTTATTATTTTTCAAAATACGGGAGAGGAATTTATGCCCTCTTTGGATGAAGGTTCTTTTTTATTGATGCCGACATCCATGCCGCATTCCGGAATGCAAGAAAATATTAAGAACCTCAGACTTTTGGATATGGCTGCTACGGCAATTCCGGAAGTGGAAACGGTGGTCGGAAAAGCGGGGCGTGTAAATAGTGCTTTGGATCCGGCACCGATGTCGATGTATGAAAATGTAATTTTGTATAAGACCGAATATCGGACGGATAAAAACGGACACCGCATCCGATTCAAATATGAAAACGGAGATTATATTTTAAATGATGAAGGAGAATTAATTCCGGATAAAAGTGGAAGGTATTTCCGACAATGGCGGGATCATATCAAAAGTCCGGATGACATTTGGGATGAAATAGTGAAGGCGACTAAAATTCCGGGTATTACTTCTGCTCCGAAACTCCAACCGATAGAAACCCGATTGGTCATGCTCCAAACCGGTATGCGTGCCCCAATGGGTATTAAGGTTCGGGGTTCTGATTTGGCAACGATAGAAGCTTTCGGTTTGGAATTGGAAAAAAATTTAAAGAAAGTAAAAGGTGTAAAAGAAGCTGCTGTTTTTGCGGATAGAATTGTTGGGAAACCATATTTATTATTGGATATTAATCGGGAGGCGATTAGCCGACATGGTTTGACAATTGAAAAAGTACAAAGATATATCCAAACAGCGATTGGTGGAATGGAAATGACGACAACAGTTGAAGGACGAGAACGTTATGCTATTCGGATTCGCTATCCGAGAGAATTACGGAATGATCCCGAAGCATTAAAACGAATTTTAATTCCGACTTCTTCTGGGCAACAAATTCCATTAAATGAATTTATTACTATTCGCTATGAACAAGGAGCGCAATCTATAAAAAGCGAAGACGGATTTTTGGTTTCTTATGTTTTATTCGATAGGATAAAAGAATTTTCAGAAGTTGAGGTCGTGGAAAATGCACAGAATTATTTTAAGGAATTAATTGATAAAGGAAAATTGGAAGTACCTGCCGGGGTTAATTATCGTTTTGCCGGAAATTATGAACAACAAATAAGGGCGAATAAAAGATTGATGATCGTAGTGCCGATAGCATTGGCAATTATTTTCCTTATTCTTTATTTTCAATTTAAATCCATTAGTATTTCCCTCATGGTTTTCACCGGAGTCTTTATTGCATTTTCGGGAGGATTTATCATGCTCGGTTTATATGATACGGATTGGTTTTTAAACTTCGATTTTTTCGGAACGAATATGCGGGAATTATTCCAAATACGAAGCATTAATTTAAGTGTTGCCGTTTGGGTCGGATTTTTGGCTTTGTTCGGAATAGCTACGGATGACGGTGTTTTGGTGGCTACATTTTTACAAGATAGTTTTAAGAGAAACAAACCCAATACAATTTCGGAAATTAGGGATGCCGTAGTAGAAGGAGGAAAGAGAAGAGTCAGACCTGCAATGATGACAACCGCCACAACAATTTTGGCTTTATTACCCATTTTGACTTCTACGGGTAGAGGAGCTGATATTATGTTACCTATGGCTATTCCGTCTTTCGGAGGAATGACTTTACAAATGATTACAATGTTCACCGTTCCTGTTTTATATGCTATGTGGCAGGAATGGAAATTAAGGTTAAATAGATTTTTAGATACTTAGATTTAGAGATTTTTAGATGAAGGTAATGGAGTAGAATATTTAATTTATACCTGTAATATTCCTAGGAAATAAGATGATAAGGTATGATTTTTTAATCTAAAAATCTAAGTATCTCTAAATCTAAGTATCTAAAAATCTATTTTAAAAAAATAAAATGATGAAATACAATATAATAATCGCACTGTTTTTATTCTTTGGAATAATTAATATTCAGGCACAGTCATTGGAAGAATTAATTAATGAAGCGATAGAAAATAATTTGGAACTCAAAATTATCGAACAGGAATATTTATCTGCATTGGAGCGTTCGCCACAGATCAGTCGTTTACCCGATCCAGAAATAGGAATGGGTGTTTTTCCGCTACCTGTGGAAACCCGATTAGGTGCTCAATATCTAAGGTTAAGTGCTTCGCAAATGATTCCTTGGAAAAGTACTATAAATGGGAAAAAAGATTTGGAAAATGCAAAAGCAAAAGCTTTGTATGAAAAAATAAATGTAAGGATTTTGGAATTGTCCTATGAAATCAAGAAAGCATATTATGAATTATATGAAATAAAAGAAAGCCAAATTATTATCCAGAGAAATATGGAAATATTAGAATCTTTGGAGAAACTGGCATTAATAAAAGTGGAAATAGGGAAATCCTCTGCGGCAGATGTCTTAGGTGTAAAAATGGAAATAGAGGAATTAAATCAGAAAATAAAAATATTAAAAAATAAAGAGAAGGAACCGACGATCAGTATCAATCAATTATTAAATCGGGATTTGAATATCCCCATTATTATCAAAGATAAATTATCTATTGCTGTTTTATCAACAAAGAAAGATACGATAATCTCCAATATCAGTTCCAATCATCCGATGTTGAAGATGTTTGAATTACAACAGAATATTTCTAAAGAAGCGATTAAATTAAATCAATTGAATAAAAAACCTACGTTCGGAGTAGGAATGGATTATATGATGTTGACAAAAAGGAATGATGCGAATCCATCGGGCAATGGAAGAGATATTGTACAAGTAAAAGCAATGATGACAATTCCGATTTACAAACAAAAATACAGGGCAAAAGAAAATGAGGAAAATATTAAAATAAATGCTTTGGAATTAAAAAAAGAAGAATTAAAGTCCAGATTCCAAGCAATGATAGAAAAAGCATATGCCCAACATGAAACTGCATTGTTGGAAAAAGAACTTTACGAAAAACAAATCGGAATCATTGAGTCAAGCATTAATATCTTAGAATCTGAATATAGTTCCAAAGGAAAGAATTTTGATGAATTATTGAGGTTGGAAAAGGTCTTAATTAATTATGATTTGAAAATATTAAAGGCTATTGTGAATAGTCATTTTGCTAAGAATAATGTGGATAGATTTTTTTTGTAATGAGTTCTTTCTCCCCCTAGCCTCTCCCGAGGGGAAAAGTAAAGTTTCCCCTCGGGAGGGAGCTAGGGGGAGGAAAGTATACGGTATATAAAATCACTAGTGTCATTAAATATAATGAAGATGAATAATAAAGAGAAAGAAAACAATAAACCGATGTCAGAAAAAAAGTTATTATTTTCCAATAATATGAAAATATTAATTGCTGTATTGATTGCCTTGTTTTTAGGTTTGGGAATCGGTTATTTCTTATTTGGTCAAAAAGGAAATACGCATGAAAATCATCAGCATGGAAATGAAACAAAAACACCCGCAGCGGCTGCAGAAGAACAAATATGGACCTGTTCCATGCACCCGAATGTGAGACAAAATGAATTCGGAATTTGTCCGATTTGTGAAATGGATTTGATAGTTTTGGAAGCGAATACTTCCAGCGATCCATTGGTTTTGGAAATGACTGAGGAAGCTGCTAAATTAGCGAATATACAAACGACGATAATCGGCGAAGAAAAAAATTCAAAAGGGAAAACCATTCACATGACAGGTAAAGTCCAAGCAGATGAACGTTTGGCTTCGAGCCTGACCGCACATGTGCCGGGTCGGATAGAAAAATTGTATGTTACATTCACAAGTGAGGAAGTTTATCAGGGACAGAAATTGGCAGAAATATATTCTCCGGAATTGATAGCGGCACAAAGGGAACTGATAGAAGCTAAAAAATTAGAATCATTAAATCCGAATTTAATCAAAGCGGTTCGGAATAAATTAAAATATTGGAAAATCGGAGAGGCGACAATCCGGTCGATTGAAGAAAGCGGAAGGATACAAGAAACATTTACCGTGTACTCGGATGAATCCGGAATCGTTTCTAAAAGAAGGGTGGCATTAGGTGATTATATCAAAGAGGGCGAAGCCCTTTTTGATTTAATGAAATTAAATAAAGTCTGGGTTTTGTTTGATGCTTTTGAAGAGGATTTGCCTAATATTTCGATAGGTGATAGGATTGAATTTAATACGAATGCCATTCCGAATAAAACTTTTAAAACGAATGTGACTTTTATCGATCCTATTGTCAATCCATCTACAAGAACCGTTTCTATCCGGACAGAAATGTCTAATACTTCAAAATCCTTGAAACCGGAAATGTTAGTGACCGGAAATTTCAAAAAAACAAAAAATAAAAATAAAAATAAAAAACAATTGACCATCCCTAAATCCGCCGTTATGTGGACTGGGGAAAAATCTGTTGCTTATGTGAAAATTCCCGATATGGAAATTCCATCTTTCCAATTCAGGGAAATAGAAATCGGTGATGGACTTGGCGACCAATACCAATTAATCAGCGGGATAGAATCGGGAGAAGAAGTCGTCACTTATGGAAGTTTTACGATTGATGCTGCCGCACAATTGAATAACCAATCGAGCATGATGAATAAAAATGTAAAATTAAAAACGGATGGTGAAGAATTGGCAATTCCTAATTTTATAAAAAGTACACCTAAGGAATTTAAAAGTCAATTAAATCAATTAGCGGATGCTTATTTTGTTCTTAAAGATGCTTTTGTTGCCACTGATGCCAAAGCTGGGTCTGCTGCTGCAAATAAAATGAAAGTAAAATTGGAAAAAATAAATATGGAATTAGTAAAAGGAGATGCTCACCAATATTGGATGGAACAAGAAACGGCATTGAAATCACATAACGATAAAATAATCGAATTGAAAGATGTGGAAGAACAACGGGAACAATTTGAATTCATATCCATTGCCATGATTAATTCTATGCAAGCTTTTGGAACTGTTGGAGATACGATTTATATACAACATTGCCCTATGGCATTTGATAATGAAGGCGGTGATTGGCTGGCAAAAGAAGAACGAATACAAAATCCATATTTTGGAGATAAAATGATGCGCTGTGGGGTGGTGAAGAAAAAAATTAATAAGTAACTCAAGTTGCGTATAATCAAAGAAAAAAAGGAGCGTTTTGCGAAAAATTGAAGATTTTGCAGCAAAAAATGACGCTTTTTCTTTGCCTAAAAATTATACGCAACTTGAATTAAGTAATCGTGAAAAATTAATAATGATTTTTTTGTGTTTCGCGTTCACTTTTATTGGAAATTAAAATTTTAAAATAAGAAAGGTCATCCCTGCCTCGGAAATGCAGCTTTAAATTTTTCTATAATTACTTTCATCTCATCTGGAAGCAGTAGCATGGAATTTTCATAAATATGCTTTGGTACTTCATTATAAAAAGCCTCTGAGATGGAACCCGCAATTGCTGCCATAGTATCAGCGTCGCCTCCTAATGATACCGCGAGCCTGATGCTTTCCTCTACACCATTTCCTGTAAGAAAACAAACAATGGATTCGGGAACAGAACCTTGGCAAGTTACATCAAATGAATAGTAAGGACGTATTTCATCCAGAGTAAAATTCAAGTCATAATCAAAGGTAGAACTTATATATTCCTTAATCTCTTCTTTGCTTTTTCCTGTGCGGGCTAGATAGATCGCTGCTGCAACAGATTGAGCTCCTTTGATTCCTTCTGGGTGGTTATGTGTAGGCATGGCACTTTTCTCAGCTTCTTCCAGAACATTTTCCAAAGAATCAAGATAACCGCAGGGACTCACCCTCATAGCAGAACCATTCCCAAAACTATTATATGAATCTTTGATTTCGCCTTTGAGCCATTTTTTGAAATTACCCCCGTAGCCGACTTTCATATATTTATTTCCCCATTCCATCATGGAATCTTTATAGGGTTTACCATGTAAAATACTATCCGCTATGGCAATAGTCATTACCGTATCATCTGTAAATCTGCATTTGGGGTGGAATAATTTGAAATCCGTATTTTTCATATTTAAGATCTCATATCTTGATCCAATGATGTCTCCTGCTATCGCTCCGAACATAGTTCCAATATTATAAGTTTAAAAAACAAACTAAGTTGCGGAATTATAACTATTCAAATAAGAAAAAAGTTCACAAAATGGGTGGGGAAATTAGATTATATTGGGAATCTAATAACTATTCCATCTTGCTCGGTGTCCTCTCACATCATAATGGACACTTTGTGTTCCTGGGTACAGACCGATACCTCCTTCATTCTTGATAATATCTTTGTCCAATATTTCAAGGACAATATCCTTGTCTTTCCGGCTATGTTTGCCATCATTATTAATGTCTTGAACGACAATATCAACTGCTTCCCCTTTGATATGCCTACTTTGGCTGGCTCCATTTATCCGTTCATTGTGTCTGGGATGCCTATGCCCGTTATTGACATAAAACCCATTGGTATTCAGTCCTTTGGACTCTAAGCTATCTATTAATTCTATGGTTTTGTACAATACTTTTTTATTGATAAGCCAAAGTAATTCCCTGTTATCAGAAGCATTGTAATATTTATCCTTACACATGAAATCCTTGAT
>JAHDHJ010000029.1:18128-27086 GCA_020631375.1 Saprospiraceae bacterium
GAAACGACCTGCAATTTTGCGATTGACATCACTTTTGGGTACTTGGTAATAAGTGCTACCAACAAGCATTTTCTTATATTTTCTACGATTGGATTTAGTATAATCCAAGTAGGATTTTTCCAATGAATCATATTCAATCAGGGGATAGGAATCCAAAATCTTATCGATCTGTTCATTGGTTTTGACGTCTTCGGAATTATGGGTAAGATCGTAGCGGTATTGTTGGAGCAAGTCCCAACTTCTCCAAATGATAAGTACCAATAGTATTAATATAATGACAAAATAAACGATTGAAAACCAACGCTTATTTTTTCCCATGTAGTCAAACATATGCTAAAAGGGATTGTTCGCTTTTGTTTTGTATCCTATTTTATTAAAATATTTTTCCAATACAGATATATCCAGATCACTATAACTACCAGTCTTGCTGTTCTTTACATTTTCACACTCGAAACAAATGGCATATGATTGAATGATATTCCCTTTGTTGTCAGAAATTACTATTGCGTGCCTCGGCAAAAAGCATTTGGCAGGTTCGTCCGGAATGAAATCTCGTTTATCACCGGAAAGGATAGCATTAAGTTCGTTTTTTTCCTTTTGGTTCAAACATTTCTTGCTATCCCATTGGATAGAAGCATGATAAAGCTTATCTGAATTGACAATATACTCAAAACGTTCATGTATGGGAATGTATTTTCTTTCATCATCATTTAATAGGTTCGGATATTTTTCAGCAATAGCCTTTTTGTACTTTGCCTCTTGTTTGGCAATTTCCTCGGGGCTCGCATCCGGTGCGGGCAGGGGGGGAGCGGGAATTGGATTAAATCCACCCTCGTATTCATAAATACAAACGATACTGTCTTCGAATGCCATTTCATAGTTGGTATTGCATGATGAATACAATAGAAACAATATAAAGAAGGTGGAATAAGGTAAGGATAATTGTTTTTTTCTCATAATAAGTAACCCAAGTTGCGTGTAATCAGCTTTGCTCTCTTCTAGCATCTAAATTCTTAGTCATATTCTTTATAACATCGAATTCGCTAAGGAAGTTTTTAGCGATGATCCTAAAGACAGTATAGAAAGGAATCGCAATAACCATACCTAGTACGCCGCCTACCTTAGCTCCAAGCAGTACAATTATAAAAATTTCCAAGGGATGGGCATGTACCCTATTGGAAAAAATAAAGGGTTGTAGGATAAAATTATCTACCATTTGCATGACAAGGAAAATAATGGAAACTTTTCCTAATAAGGGTAGCATTTGGGAATAGAATTCCAAGTCAAGATTGGAAGTAATGGTAAGGAATAGCCCGACCATGGCACCTATCATCGGGCCGATATATGGCACTACATTGAACAACGATGCCAAAAAAGCAATAAGCAACGCATTGGGGACGCCTAAAATGGTTAGCCCAATGAATAGTCCCAATGTAATGATGAACACCTGGATAATGATACCACTGAAGTAACGACTCAGCATTCTTGAGGAATCGCTGACTACATGGGAAATTTTTTCATCTGCTGTTCTAGGGGTAAGGTTCTGTAAGGTTTTGGTGAATAGTTGGGATTCCTTTAGGAAAAAGAAAGTAATGAATGTAATGGAAAATAAGGAAATGATAAGGTTTCCAGCCAATCCTACGACAGAACCGAGCCAATTGGTGATGGTAGCAGGATTAAAATAATTTTTTAAGGCATCTTCTACTTGTTGTGTCGGTGTTCGATCCCCTACTTTCAGGTTATAATCTTCGGCAATTTTATTTACATAATCCAAAGGTTCTTCCAATGCCTTGGCTATGGCATAATAATCCACCTCTGAAAGGTTCATTGCTTGTTTGGCAAACATGGGAACGAAAAGGGAAAAGAATAAGATTACACCAATAAAAAAACAGGCAATGGTCAATCCGGCACTCAAGGATGGACCGAATTGGATTTTCCCTATTTTTACTTTCTTGAAAAAATCATTGAGTGGCTTTCCAGTCATGGAAAATACCCAAGCCAAGAGGACATAAGCAACAATATCACTAAAATACCAGATAAGAACCAGCAGTAATCCCAAGCCCAAAAGCATGAGTACATACCTATTAAGCACCAATCCGAAAATGAATTGTTGATTATCCTTTTTTTCAGGCATAATGGGTGAGGAATTAATTTAGAAACAGTTTGCTTAAACAATCCCCAATGGGAATCTAGACCATGTCCAAAGCTTTCTTGGCTTCCTTGATTCCTGCTTTGGCAGCTTTCTTCAAGTCACTCTCGAAGTCGGGTAAGCCAGCCTTGTGTCTAGCCATTCCTCTTCTATAAAGTAATTCTTCATCAGAAGGAGAGAATTTTGCCATAGGATTGGCTAAGGATTCGTCAAAAAGTTTGGCTGCATCCTTATATTGTCCCATTTCATATTGGCAAATGCCATAATCGAAAAGGGCTCTTCTCTTATATTTGAAATTAGGATCAGTTTCCTTGAACTTCCTTAGATTGAAAAATTTCAACTCTTTGGCAGCATCTTCAAAATTATTGAGTTCCATTAAGGACTCGGCTTTTCTTCTCCTAGATTTCCAATGGATAGGCTGCAAGGGAATAGATCTTTTTATAGATGTATCAAAATCAGCTGCTGCTGCTTGATAATTTTCTTGAATTTTATGTACGATAGCTCTCCCATAATAAGGATCTGGTGCTCCGGCATAAAGATTGATACTCTTGGTATAATCCCGTATGGCATCATGGTGTTTTTTTAGCATCGTACTCACAAAAGCTCTTCTTTCATAAGCTTGTGCATGCCTCTCATACTTTTGGATGGCAAGATCTAGTGCGGCCATGGCTTCTTCTCCTTTCCCTTCTCTAACAGAAAGTTTTCTCCCCTTAGTAAATTGACTAATTACAGCACGGTCTCCAGTGGGTTCTACCAAATGGTACTTAATGACTTCACGATCTTCAATCATCCACATTTCCAATTGTCCGGTAATTGCAAATTCGGACAGGTATTGGAGTAGGGAAGAATTTGCATTGAAATTCTTCTTTGTTCCATGAATAACATAACTTCGGGGAAATACAACACAAAATTGCTCTTCATCGAAGATATCTTCCGCCATTAATTGAACGTCCTTTTTATAATGATTGGTCACTTTCCAATCATACATATTAAGAACATTGTCAAAACTCTTTTTACTTCCAAAGTCCAAGCGTCCTTTGAAAATGAATTTTAATTCATCCATCTCTCTTGCTATTTAGTAACCAGCCTTTAGTTATGTTTATGTTTTTCCCCTCAGAAAAGTTCTACAATTTCATGTTTTTTTCTCGGAATAAGTAATTTTAACATAAAAAAATCTTAAAATCTTTAACAGAATTTAATAAAGGGGTAGAAAAAAGCCATTTCATTAACTGAAATGGCTTTAAAAAGTATTTTCGTTTTATCCTAAAATGATATGAAGTTATCTTCTTGAATTAGGTTTCTATAGACTTTATTATTCTATTTTTTCTTTTTAACAACTCTCTTTTCCACCCTTTGTGTAGTGATATAAGAAGGTCCCCCTATGATTTTGAATTCGGTACGACGATTCAATTGGCGACCCTGAGGATCATCTTTTCCATCTTCGAATTCATTAGAAGCAATAGGCTTTGATTCACCATAACCGACAGCTTTCAATCTTGATGGAGAAATTCCTTTTTGGACTAACCAATTTGTAGCAGCTTCTGCCCGTTTTTGAGAGAGTTTCTGATTATAAGACTCAGAGCCTCTTGAATCTGTATGAGAAGATAATTCTACTACTAAATCAGGATATGATTGCATGTAACCCAATATCATGTTCAAGTCAGATTCTGCATCGGATCTAATATCAGATTTGTTGTAATCATAAAGGATATTCTGCAATCTAATTGGTGTTTGGCTTCTAATGGTATCATAAACCGTAACATCTACATATTCAGGTTCTATTGGTAAAAGTGTCATTTTCTTGGTAATGGTCTGACTTTCTCCTAAACCTACTGTATTGAATTCAATATTAGCCGGCTTATAACCATCTTTTGTAGCGATTAGTTTGTATGCCATGTCCTTAGCCAAGCCAAATGCAAAATCATTCCCATTGGAATTCGTTTCTGTTTCTGTTTCACCTTCTTTGCCATCTAACATTTGAACTAATTGCAAGGTAACTCCTTTCAATTCTTTTCCGTCTGCTGATTGGAAAGTCAAGGCTTCCAAATCCAATACCACTTCTTTTATGGATACTGTATATATATCATCACAACAAGTCTTACTTTTTAAAGAACGTTTACTTGGTCTATTGGAAACCACGAAACCTTCTGTTTCATTTTCTCCCAAAGAGAAATAGATGTCATCATATGAAGTATTGATGCCTTTACCCATGTTTACAGGTTCTTGCCAGCTCCCATCCCATACTGATGAAAAAATATCCGATCCTCCAATACCAGGATGACCGGTAGAACTAAAGTACAATTTCCCATTTCTATAATAAGGAGTAGATTCATCACCCACAGTATTAATGGTACTTCCAAGATTTGTAGGCGAGCCTAGGGAGTTCCCCTCTATCTTAGCATAATATATATCTGTACCTCCTTCTCCTGATTCCATATCGGATGTGAAAAAGATGACATCGTCTCCAAACATTTTTCCAATAGCAGGGTGCTTAACCATATTTTCACCCAATCCTTCCACAGATAAGGCAGCCCCCCATTTATCACCCTGTTTTTCAGCAGTATAAAGTGTACTGGAAGTCATTTGGTTAGATGAGAATTCTGTTCTTGTGAAGAATATTCTTTGACCATCTTCAGAAATGCTTACATTTCCAGTATGGGCACCAGGACGGTTAATGTTCTCTTCCAATGCTGCCCCCTTAGACCAATCATCCCCACTTTTCTTCGAGGAATAAATCTTTGCAAAATAATCTTTTTGTGAACCATCTAATACTACAACTTCATTTGTAGGCATTGCTGCATAATACATTTCCCCATCACCTACATAGATAGGTGAAAAATCAGTATAAGGAGAGTTGATATTGTCTCCCGGATCCTCTACGGAAATGTCTTCATCTTCTTCAAGGGATTTGGCAAGTACAATGCCTTCCAATTCCGCTTTTGCTAATTTTTTAAGCGTATTATCATTGCTATCCATTCCGAATTGCTCTAATTGAGCTTTGGCTTCGTCAAGCTCTCCATTCATTTTGAGGATACGCCCATAATGGAAACTGGCATCTGGGAATTGATTGTCCTTATCCTTTTTAACCACTTTGCCAAACCATTTTTGGGCTTCTTTCATATCCCTTAGCATGAGTTGTAACTTAGCGATTTTGTGTATGATATTAACATCGGATGGATCGTCTTCCAATACTTTGTTGTACCATTCCAAGGCATTATAATAATCGCCAAAAGATAATTGTTCTTCAGCTATACTAAGTTTTTGGCTCGTTTTCAAGTCCCTTAGCGGTTGAGCGTTAACCATAACAACCACTCCTAGTATAATGGCGATAAAGGCAGATAATTTCTTCATCGTAAGATGGATTTTAGTTTTTTTGATAATAGCGTTGATTTCTAGATTACGACTAGAATCTTGGACAGAATATAACAGGCTTAACTACCGGAGCCTTACGGATCTTAGCAATATAAGCAGCAGCGATTTCAAATCCACCCTGATTTAGATTGGCTGTGGACTTGTCCGAAAGGGTAATGTCATAGGCAGCACCTATTCTAAGACCTTTATAATCGAATCCTACATGGGCTTCCAAAGCATCACTTGTACGGTAACCTGCTCCAAATCTGAAAGTAATATCTTTTTCTGCATTAAAATGGCGTCCTACAATTGCTTGGACTGCCGTTTCTTGAGCCTTTGTTATACGTTGGTATAATAATGAAGGAGACAATGTCCACTTTGGTGCTAGATCTATGTTGAATTCAGCATGTCCCGCTAAACGTCGGGGTTGCTTTTCCAATTCATCCGGTATTGTAGCAGCGGCAGCTTCAGTATATCCGGTGTAGGTAGGCTCTGCAATGTGATGAACAGCAAAGCCTAAAGTAAAGTCCATACTTTTATTCAAAGCTGAACGCAATGAGATTCCTGTATTGAAATCAGCATACGATATATTATCATTAGTAACATTATTATCAATATCACTGTTGTCAAGACCTCCTGATTGGAGATACTGTGCTGATTCGGCAGCAGATTTATCAATTCTTTTCTGTACAAATCCCCCTTCTGCTCCAAGGGAAATAATAGTATTTGCTTTACTTCCTAAAGCGAGATGGTAAGATAAACCTGCCAAGAATTGGGTATTGTTAAAGGAAACGGTACCTGCCTTATCATTTAAGACAACAGCACCTATACCTATCCAATCATTTTTGCCAAAGCCCCTAAAAATAGGTGCATCAAGAAAAACGGAAGCTGTCGCAAATGGGTTTTTATTGACACTCCTATCTTGGTCTCTATAAATCCCCCCGATTCGGAAAGTTCCCTCAAATTGTCCAATCAGAGCTGGGTTTAAGGATAATGGAGCAAGATTGTACTGCGTAAAGTGAATATCTTGTGCAGTAAGGCTGCCTGTTATGATTAGGCTGGTTAAAAGTAAAAGTATGAATCTCATATAGAACATATTTTTAATAATAATAGTATGTTTTGATACACCAAAAATAGTGATTATTTGTTGCTTCAAAGAATTAAAGTTGATTGGAATTGTGTAAAAGTAAAAATACATTGGCTAAATTAAGCTTTTGGATATAATTTACAAGAGATTTTGAATGTATTTATTCAATTTGATGACTATTAATGTGTTTTAGGATGTTTTCTGCCTTGATTTCGCCCATACATTTGAAATGTTTCTTAGGACATTTATTTTTTCCAAGTTTGGAACATGGGCGACAAGAAAGCTCTTTTTGTTCAATAATAATAGAATGATTTTCCAACTCCCCAGGAAGATAAGGTGTCATTCCGAACGAGGGAATGGTATTTCCCCAGAGAGAAATTGTGCGTTTTCGCAAGGCAGCGGCAATGTGCATCATTCCGGTATCGGGTGTAATAACCCATAATGCCCTTTCTATTATGGCAGCGGATTCGACTATGGATAACTTTCCGCAAGTATTGAATACTGTGTTCTCAGATTCAGATTCTAAAGACAGAATTGCCCCTTGTTTCGCCTCTTCCGGTCCTCCGATAATGATGATGGGTCTTTCGGATTGGCTGATTATGGATTTTAATAATGCATGGCTAGGTTTCTTAGTATGATAGGTAGCGCCGATAACAAGGGCTACAAATTCTTCTTCATTGAAATTATTTTCAATTAAAATCTTTTGGGTTGATTGCATTGCAAAATCGGGAATGAAAAAATCCAATCCCCGATGATCGTTTTTTATGCCAAGTTCGGATACGGCATCCAAATATCTATCTACAATGTGGATGTTTGGCAATTTGTCGATTTTGAAATTGACCATGAGCCATTTTTCCCAATTCAATTTATCAAAATCAAATGTCTTGACCTTTAATTTTCTGCGTAGGGATAAGGAACGGATATTTTTATGGAGATCTACGATGTAGTTGAATTTTTCTTTTTTAAGGTCGTCAGCTACTTCATTGATATCATTTTTTATGTACCATAGTTTTTCTAGGTAGGGATTGTACTCAATGACATTTTTGTATTTCTCTTTTGTGACAAAATGTATTTCTGCCCCTAATTGTTGGTGCAAACAACGGATAACCGGAGAAGTAAGTACAATATCCCCAATAGAACTGAACCTTATAATGAGTATTTTCAATATAGCATGAAATTAATGGTTCTGCAATATACAATATAATGACCATGTTTGGGTATCTGAATAGAATGGCATCTATTATCTAAGAGCATATTTTAATTCATATTCTTAATTGAAGTTGCGCAAGACACAACTGAAGTTCTAGTAATAAACACTTGTGACACTTCTTATAAGCAAATCAATGCTGCTATTAGAGCATGTTTAAATTAACCCTCTGGACAGCAAATAAACGACTGTCAACAATTCGATAAATCTATTTTGCATTATTATTTTACTATTCATTTCCTTTTCTTTAGGTTTGTATAAATGAAAATCCTAAGTGTCAAATTAAGGAATCTCAATTCTTTGGAGGGAGATAATTCCATCGACTTTACTGCAAGCCCTATTGCGGATGTGGGTTTGTTTGCCATTACCGGAAAAACGGGTGCGGGGAAGTCCACTATCCTAGATGCTATAACGCTCGCTCTCTACGGAAGAATCCATCGGAACAAGAATGTTTTGGAAATAATGACCTATGGTGCTGTCCAAGCAATGGCGGAAGTGGTTTTCGAAGCTTTGGGTGAGGAATATATGTGTCAATGGACGGTTTGGAGAGCAAGGAATAAAGCGGATGGAAAAATCCAAGGGCCCATTAGAAAATTATCTATCAGGACTCCGAATACGGATGACTTCCAAATCATCGCTGAAAAAATAAGGGATGTAGATGAACAAGTCGATAAGATAACGGGATTGGATTTCGACCGGTTTTGTAGGTCTGTCTTATTGTCCCAAGGAGATTTTGCGGCGTTCTTGAAATCAGGCGAAAAAGATCGAAGTCTTTTATTGGAGCGGATAACGGGTACAGAAATATACAGTAAAATATCTTCTTCGGCATTTAATAAAAACAGAGAAGAAGAACAAAAATTAGAACAATTAAGGATTCAGTTGGAAGGATTGGAAATTCTTTCGGATGAACAAATAAAAACATTAGAAGAAGATAAAAAAGAATTGGAGGAAAAAGCCAAGGGAGCCATTCTTAGCTTAGATAAAAAACAAGAACAATTAAACCTTATCCAAAGAAAAAACAAATTGGACAAGGACATGGATAAGGTTCATGACGATTTGGCGAATTGGTCATTGGAAAAAGAAAAACTAAATGATGATTTGGGAAAATTGGATTTGCATTTATCTACCCGACCGATTCACAATCAAATCCTTGAGAAAATAAAT
>JAHDHJ010000287.1 GCA_020631375.1 Saprospiraceae bacterium
AATCAAAAAAATGACTCTTTTTATCTCCAAAAGCCAATTTTAAACAAGCTCTAAATATATAATTGAAAATATGAAAAATATTTTCTATATATCCCTTTTCTTATCTTGTTTTTTTTCTTGCAAAGAGGATAGGAACATTAAAGGGCTTTGGAATATGACAGAAACTACTTGCACCGGTTTTGAAGATATCCAATCATTTGTGTTTACAGCAGATAGTATTTTTATCCATTATCCTACTGTGGATTATTCTTCTCCTTATCGAATCCATCGAGACGTAGTATTGGTTTATGAAAACCCTTCCTATGATATTGTTAAATTAAATGATACGGAATTAATCCTTTATAATTTTGCATTGGATTGTTTGTATTATTTTGAGAGGTAATTTTCTAACATACTCTTAATCGAATAATTTTTATGAACGCGAAATAATTAGAGAAATTCGTGGCGAAAAATGCTAATAAATGTTTTTCGCATTCGCATATCCAAAGCTATTTTGGATTATTGTTGTAATATGAATATTGTAAAAATTAATGTTGCCGCTGTTGATGTTCAGGGGGAGTTTTTATTATGGAATGGCTCCTTGTTGTTTTTC
Organism: Saprospiraceae bacterium; assembly: GCA_020631375.1. GTDB lineage: Bacteria > Bacteroidota > Bacteroidia > Chitinophagales > Saprospiraceae > JAHDCE01. Next base: position 593 of record JAHDHJ010000287.1, read on the forward strand.
ATAAAGAATTATTCCTTTTCTAATATTTTTATTTCAATGCCTTCTATTTCTACAATATCGCCGGATCGTAATTTTTTTCGTTTACGGAATTCTTGTATTCCATTTACTTTTACAGCACCATCTTCAATGATGATTTTTGCATGGCCGCCCGTTTGTGCAATTTGTTTTATTTTCAAGAGCTTCATCAGTTCGATGAATTCCTCTGTTTCTTTTAATGTGAAAGTGTCTTTGTTCATTTTTGTGAAATGCAGTTAATTTTAAATAGGATTTAATATCTTGAATCGACATTATTTAATTGGAATTCTTTTTCCGTATGTTCGATTTCCTTTAATAATAATTCTGCGGATTGATTGTCGTAGTCCAATTTTAGTGCTTCATGGCAAAATGTTTTTGCTTCCTTTAGCATATCTAGCCAATAGCTTGTATTTGCAAGATTCATGCAGGCTGCATAATAAATGGATTGTTCTTCTTTATTATTGGAGTTACTATATTTTTTTTGAATGGATTTCCAATAATCAAAAGCAGGGTTTAATTCTTTTTTTAAATCATTTGTTGATTTATCTGCCTGTCGTCCGTAAAATGATTTGGCTACGAGAATCAATTGATTCATGAAGCCTTTGGATTCCTCATGTTCTTTAATACTGAATATGTTAAATGTGGAATTGCTATTTTGGAAATCGTATTTGTTTTTGAGTAAGCTTGTAAGCTCTGTCATTTTTTCATTCAAGCTGTTTGATAATTTCCTGGAAGTAAAAATAAAACTTACTTTTTCCCATTCTTGATTTAATTTAGAAACGTCCTTGTCTGAACGACGGTATTCATAATTGACTTCATTTGAAATAACTCCCTCGTCAATAATATTTCCCTTTGCATCAAGAACCGAATAATTAATAGGGAAAATCACAGGGATTGATTTGTAATGTCCGGAATCATCCATTTGCAATAAAGCGGGCAGTATTTTTATTTGCCCGATATTTATATTGATATGGAAATCCCCATGCTGTTCTGTTTTCTCGAAGCCATTGAATTTAAAATAATGATCGAGATAATTATCTGCTCGGATGCCTAAAATTTTAAGGTCTTTTTCTGCTGCTTCCAAACTTGTAGAATAATTTGTAAATTCTTTGGGTAGGGGAGCGTCTGGTAAATTAATATGTGAAACCCTGATAGGTTCGCTAAATAGTTTTTGACCAAAAGAAAATTGTAAAGTAAACAATAAGATTATAATAAATAAAAGGACTTTTTTCATTTTATAACATTGGTTGCATCAAAATAACTTACACAAGTTCGACATAAAATCAATGAGAATCAATTTTGATGAAAATTTTCCATAGATAAATCACCATTCCCATTTTATTTTAAAACTTTCGGATAATGCCAGCGAATCTTTTTGTTCTGTTTTTATAAAGGTGTTTCCGTCCCAATTATGAACCGAAGATTTTTTATCTACGATTTCTTTTGGTTCTCCATCTTCTTGAATGAGTATGTAATGTGAAGATTCTTTTTGATACAAAATCTTTTTACCCACTTCAGAAAAAATCCAACTTTCTATCGCAATTTGTCCGCCATCCCCACCATAAAATTCAGATAAGCTCAAGCTGTTTGTAAATGTCTTTTTATTTTTATTATAAACTAAAAGACTTTGTTTTTTGAACCAACTTTCATTCATGTTCAAGATGCAAGCCGCATTTTCTTCATCCAATGGGAATTGGAAAAGGGGGTCGTATTTCGCCATTCCCGTTTGATAATCCAATTGTTCCGAAATGGATTTGTCCAATCCATTTGATAAAATAGAATCTGCTATTGGATTTGATATTTCATCTTCCAAATTAAAGAAATGCAAAGTGTCCGGTAATTTTATTTTTTCAGGAAAATGGGAATATAAGAGTTCGCTAGGAGATAAACGCTTCGTTTCCTGTTTAGGAACAGTGCAAGCATTAAATGATAATAGTATGATAGATAAATAAATTATTTTTCTCATGGTTTATTCTTTTATCTTTCACTTATTCTATCTGCCGAAACTTTGATTAATCCTTTTACAGTCCCTGCTTCCGTCATGGTGATTTTATTACCTTTAAATGTAAAGGAAATGTTTTTCTTGGGATGTTCATAAACGCCCTCTTCTGCTTGGCTTAGAATTTCTTCTTCCTTTATATCTCCTCTGTCGAATATTTGCAGCAGTAATTCATCATTGACACTGGACGTTTTATAGAAATATTCAAAAACATGATTTTCATCCATATTATCTATTGCTTTGTCTGTAACCCAATAGCCCTCAACAAAACTTTCTCCTTCTTCCTCTATCGTTTCTTTTATTCCAAAATAAGATAAATCCTTAGCATAGTCAGCGGTGTATGTGGTCAAGGGAGTTCTGTCTGGAGTAAAGAAAATGAGGTCATTCTGTAAGTCTTTTGTGTCCATTATGATTTTTTTTCCATTGTTTCTGACAAACACAATTTTATCTTCTACTGTAGATATTACCTTTATTCCTTTCTCTTCTAAATGCATTTTTGCAGTACCATTATAGTAGCCTAAGTCGGAGGCTATCTCTGCCCAACCATCTTCTCCATGTTCTTCTTTCATTTTGACAATTTCATCATCATTCGGATTGAGTATGATGGCACATTTTTCTGCAACGACTAAATCATCGCTTGTGCTGATTTCCGAGTTGGCAGAGATGGTTACATTGTTTTCTTTTGTTTTTGTGCAGGCAAAAAAGAAAAGGGAAAATATAAGAAAATAGGAAAGTTGATAATTTTTCATTTAGATCGAATTTTAAATCATTGTTTAAAGTCCTATAAATATAACAAAGCTTAATTTATTAAAGCTTTTATCATCGTATTTTCTTGATTTGCGTATCTTCGCTGAATCTATGGGACAAATTCAGAACTAATGAAAAACATAATTGGGAGTATTCTATTATTTATATTGATAATGATTTCTTTTGCATCGTGTAAAGATGATGGGGGAAACGGGCAAAATTCATGTGATGCGAGCCTCAGACCTATAATTATGGTTCATGGTTTATTTGGTTCGGGAGATACTTATGAATTACAATTCCAACGTTTTGAAAGTAACAGCTATTGCCCCAACCACCTTTATGTATTGAATTGGAATTCCCTTAATTTCTTAGGGGATGCTACAGGGGAATTGGATGATTTGGTGGATAGGGTGATAAGGGAAACTGGTTTTAGCCAAGTGGATTTAGTTGGGCATTCTGCTGGAAGCAGTACGGCATATTCTTATTTGAATAATGCAGAGAGAGCTGCTAAAATTGCCCATTATGTGCATATAGGTGGGAGTCCAGAAGCCGGTCCTGCCGGTCCGGAAGGAGAAGTCCCGACATTGAATATCTGGTCAACGGAAGATTATGTAGTTGAGGGAGGTGACATTCCTAATGCTATGAATTATATGGTAACGGATTTGGACCATTATGAGGTCGCTACAAGTCTTGCATCTTTCGAGCAAATGTTTTCTTTTTTCAATGAGGGCAAAACTCCTGCTGTTTTGGGAATTACCAAGGAAGAAAATGTACAGGTATCCGGAACAGTCTTGACATTTGGTGAAAACACAAGCATTCCTGATGCCACAGTAAATGTTTATCAAGTGGATAGCAATACCGGAATGCGAATAAATAATTCTGCTGATTTTTCCGTCACTTCCCGAACTGATGGGAATTATGGACCAATAGAACTTAAAAGCGAAGCCCATTATGAATTTGAAGTGAAACCTAATAATGGCAGCCGAACCGTACATTATTTTAGGGAACCATTCGAGCGGTCACACCAATTGGTATTGCTTCGTACCATGCCGAGTGGTGGATTGGGTGGATTATTATTGGGTTCATTGCCTGAGGATGATGGACAAACAGTATTGGCATTTTATTCAGGAAGCAGGGCAGTGATTAATGGAAGGGACACTTTAGAA
>JAHDHJ010000288.1 GCA_020631375.1 Saprospiraceae bacterium
AACCGTTATAAATATGAAAATGCCGTATCTTATCTAAAATTGATAACTACCTTAGAATAATATTATCGCCCTTTAATTGAAATAAGAAATAATAAAGAAACCTAGTATTAGGAATGATGTATAAATAAATGTACAAAAATTGGCACAGGATTTTTTGTGAATAACAAGGCAAAAAACGTAGGCGATGCAGGGCATCCATAGACGAGGCTTTTTAACGCAGTTAATTGCAAAAAAACAAGTCAAGATTGGATATTCATTTGTTCGTCATTCCTTAGCAAATATAGAAAACAGAAATGATGCAATACAAAGACATTAATATTTATTTAATTTTCACTACCATTATTTGCTTCGCAATGATTGGTTGTAAAACAACTAATGGAACAGAAACCAAGATGTCAAAACACGATTTGGAAATAAAACATTTCCAAGATGAATTGAATAAGGAATATGCGGATGAAACAAAATCACCTTTGAAAGAAGAAGATAGGAAAGCTTTCAAAGGATTGGATTTTTTCGATATAGACCCTACATTTAAAATCACTGCAAATTTCATCCGAACACCGGATGAAGAACCTTTCCCTATGGAAACCACCAAGGAAAGAACACCCATTTATGTGAAATATGGAGAAATACATTTCAAACTCCGAGGTGATGAATTCCAACTGAATGTCTATCAAAATCCACAAATGATAAAAATGGAACAATACAGGAACTATCTTTTTCTTCCATTCATGGATTTGACGAATGGAGATAGCAGCTATGGAGGTGGCAGATATTTGGAACTGAGCATTCCCAAGGGAAAAAAAATAACCGTTGATTTTAATAAGGCATATAATCCATACTGTGCATATAATGACAAATATGCCTGCCCTATCCCGCCTAGGGAAAACTCTTTGGATACTGAAATTACCGCTGGAGTGAAAACTTGGAAAGCATATGAAGTCGATAAGTGAAAAACTCTTTCTCAAATAATTTACTAATTTATCTATAAATTCCAATATCTTTAGATTCCGAAAAATCATCAAATAGGATTCATAATTGAAGATTAATTCAAACATCATAAAATCCATCTACCGCATTAGCTTAGAAGAAAACATCTTCGATAAGCAATCTGATTTTTATAAAAAATTAAAAGCAGCCTACCTCAAACTTGAAGAACAATTTCCGATAGAAAGTCTTATTCCCGTTGAAAATGCAATTGGGCTTATCCAGTTTTTTTCAGGAAAAAAAAACATGTATAAATTAGGTTACAATATAGGTAGCCAACTCCGCATTCACGATTTGGGTTCTTTGGGTTATTTCCTATTGTCTTGTAACCATATGTTTTTCGCCAGACAGAAATTGGACCAATACCAACTCCTTTTAAGTGATGTATTCAATTTCAATTTCCGATTTGAGAACCAATCCATGATATGGAATCTGACCACTCCTATCCTCGAACAAGTCCCCAATTCTAAAACCCTACAATTCCTTTGTGATTTGGAAATTGCATTCAGACATAGCATGGTGGTAGAACTTTCCCAAAAGAAAACCCAACCCAAAGAAATCAACGTCCTTTATACCTCTACCGAAGAACACAAAAAATTCTTGGAACAACAATATAATTGTAAAATAATTTTCGGTGCAAATGTGAATGCATTGGAGTATAAAATAGAAGATGTAAATGATTATATTCCCTCTCGGAATTATCATATCTACCACACCTTAGAACCTAAATTAATTGACCTTCTAAAAAAATGGAACCAAGACACAGGAAATTATTCCCTGAAGGTCAAAAGATTAATACTAAGTAATTTGGGACATTTCCAATTTTCTTTCGAATATGCAGCAAGCAAATTAAATATGTCCGTCAGGAATTTGCAACGGCAATTAAAAAAAGAAAATAATAGCTACAATAAAATCCTAGAGGAATCCAGAAAAGAAATGGTACTCATTTACATTCGCAAAGGATTAAAAAACAAGGAAATCGCCCAAAGGTTAGGCTATACCGAAACCAATTCTTTCGTCCGATCTTTTAGAAAATGGTACGGAACAAGCGTCAGCGCCTACAAAGCAGTAAACAGTTAGCAGTGTTCAGTTAGCAGTGAACAGTTTGCAGTTGTCTTACACCAAATTAAGTTGACCTTTTTGGTTAACAATTGAACTATTATTAAATAATACAAGCTGATAACTGCTAACTGAACACCGTCCAAAACTTCGTTTTTAGATATATATACGTCGTCTTTCACTAGCCTGATACGTTTCTATTCTCTTTAACTTAGTGCATCTAATTTAAAGAACAAATCCACATACAATGTCTAAAAAGTATTCAAGGCGTAAGTTCATCAATACCTCAAGCAAAGGTTTCTTAGGTCTGGCGGCAGCTAGTTCATTAATTACTTTGAACTCAGGTTGTAAGGAAGATCCGAATGAAAAGAATTTCTCCAAAGCAATAATCATCGGAACAGGTTTTGGAGGAGCTGTGGCAGCCCTGCGTTTGGGAGTCGCCGGTGTGAATACTGTCGTACTCGAAAAAGGTATGCACTGGGCATCCTCCAACGGAGAAAAGCCTTTCAGCAAACAATTTCCTGCTGATGAAAGATCCACATGGCTAAGGGATGATACCGTTTTGCCTCTTCCTCCACATACTGCAATAGATAGATATACCGGAGTTTTGGAAATGCAAGAATTCGGTAATATGAATGTCTATACCGGTGCAGGAGTCGGTGGAGGATCCCTTGTTTATGGGGGTATGACCGTAAAACCAACGAAGACACATTTCGAACAGGTTTTTCCCTCGGATATTGATTATGACGAATTGGATGCCATGTATTATCCAAGGGTAAAATCCATGCTCAATGCACAAACTATCCCCTTGGATTTGGAGGAAACCGAATATTTTGATTATTCGAGGGTTTTTAAAAATTTAGCGGATACCGTAGGTCTGACAACCCGTAAAATAGACATTGCCTATGATTGGGATATTATCCGTCAGGAAAGGGATGGATTAATCGAGAAATCCGCCTTGGAGGGGGAATTGATTTATGGGAATAATTCCGGTTGTAAAAACAGCTTGGATAAGAATTATCTCAAGCAGGCACAAGATACCGGCTTTGTAAGGATAGAAGCCCAGCACAAAGTTACTTCCATACTGAAAAACGAATCCACAGGCAGATATGAAATAGATGTCGATGTCATCAATACAAGGGGGGAAACCGTTGAGAGCAAAAAGCTATTCTGTGAATATTTATTCATGGGTGCGGGTTCTTTGGGAACGACGCATTTATTAATGAAAGCCAAGGCTGAGGGAACATTGCCTATGCTGAACTCTTTCCTCGGAAAGAATTGGGGAACTAATGGCAACACCATGTTCATGAGGGAAAACCTTGGTTTGTTCAATGGTACGGGAACGATACAGGCGAATCCACCAATCAGAGCATTGGAACATTTTGATAATCCGATTACGCCGATACTCATTGAGAATGCTCCCTATCCTATTGGCTCTATAGTGCCGGTAGATTGTTTCTGTCATTTACACCTTGCATTGGGACTGGAAAGCACTCGTGGAGAGTTCAGCTTTGATACATCCACAGGTCAATTGAGATTGGATTGGCCGGACAGTGGGAATGAACTCATTATCCAAGCGGCAAGGGAAACAGTCACTAAATTGGATGAAGCTGACATTATACAAGAGAGCATAAGCAATACCCTTTCACCTACCGGTTTCACCAAGAATTTCACTTATCATCCTTTGGGTGGAGCTACCCTCGGACAAGTAACGGATATGTTCGGAAGAGTGGAAAACTATGATGGACTGTACATCGTGGATAGCTCCCTTATGCCCGGAACATCTGCTGTCGCCAATCCTTCTTGGACTATTGCGGCTTTAGCCGAAAGATGTATGGATCATATTATTTTGAATGATTTTTAGTCAAGGAATTATTAAAAAGGGCTTGTAAGGATTCTGCTTTGGTAATTTTACTTATTTTTGATTTTTTTATTGATAAATTTAAATATAATCATTATGAAAAATGTGGGGATAATATTGTCTTTTTTTATGTTCTTTTTATTTGGTTGTGGAGGTGACGACACTACGGAATGTATAGGTACGATTACTATTGGGTTCTATCAGGATAGCGAATGTTTGTCAGGAACTGAAGTGGCTACGATAGATGTTGATTTATCCCAGACATGCTTTGGTTGGACCCGAAATAATAATGGAACAACACAAAGTAATTCGATGACTAATTTCCAATTATACAGAGACCGTTTCTGTTATACCCAACATGTCGGCTCCCTATTATGCGATACCCAAATGCCTACCGATAAAGTTGCCAAACTTTCGGAATGTTTACAAGAACCGACCGGCGAAAATCTATGGGCGAAAGTTATTTCCGGATTGGATAATTTCCCTGATGCTCCGTCCGGTTTTGCATGTCCAATCAGTTTGGTGGGGCAAGGATCTCAGGAAGTGAATGGCTGTAAATAAAATTCTAAGTAGTGAATAGTAACCGAAATTGATTGCAATCAATTTCGGTT
>JAHDHJ010000289.1 GCA_020631375.1 Saprospiraceae bacterium
GGCTGAAACTGCTGTTCAAGAAAAAGAACCATTATTTGGTAAAAAGGAAAGGAAATTATTGACCGATCCTTTGGATAGTAATAATCCGGTGACCGTACAAGTATTGGGTATCTGTTCCGCATTGGCGGTAACGACCCTTACTTTCAAGGCATTGGTTATGGCTGTCGCCGTAGTTTTCGTAACGGGTTTCTCTGCATTGATTACATCATTGTTGAGGAATAAGATTCCCGGACAAGTTCGTATGATTGTCCAATTGATTATCATCGCAAGTTTGGTAACTATCGTTGAGTTGACTTTGAAAGCGGTGAGTTATCCGGTTTATAAGGATTTATCCGTATTTATCGGATTGATTATCACGAATTGTATCATAATGGGACGTTTGGAAGCCTTTTCATTGGCGAATAAACCTTGGCGTTCATTCCTAGACGGAATCGGAAACGGATTGGGTTATGGTTTGATACTCATCATCATTGCGGTTATCCGAGAAATCTTCGGAAAAGGAACTTTGATGGCAGGTAGCCCATTCGGTAGCATCAATATCATAGGAGCTAACAATTCTTCTACTGAATATTTAATCAATACCGCTGCTGACGGTTCATGGTTCTCATGGTATGTGAATAATGGTCTGATGGTATTACCCGCTTCTTCAATGTTCGTGATTGGGGTTCTGATTTGGATACAAAGAAGTTGGAACAAGGATTTGGTTGATATATCCTAATCATTTATCAACTATAATTAAATTGACAATATCTAAATATTTAAGATATATAAAATGGATGCATTAAACTTATTTCTGAAGGCGGCCTTTATAGAAAACATGGTCTTGGCATATTTCCTAGGAATGTGTTCTTATCTGGCTGTTTCCAAAACCATCAAGACCGCATTCGGTCTGGGTTTGGCGGTGATTTTCGTATTGGGAATCACGATGCCTATCAACTGGTTAATCAACGAATACCTATTGTCAGATACAGGGATTTTCGGAATGGATTTGACTTTCCTACGGTTCATTTTGTTCATTGCGGTTATTGCCTCAATGGTACAATTAGTGGAAATGGTAATTGAGAAATTCTCCCCCTCATTATATAATTCATTAGGTATATTCCTTCCACTGATAACGGTGAACTGTGCGATTTTGGGTGGTTCCTTATTCATGGTATCAAGGGAATACGACTTTGGTGATTCTGTCTCATTTGGCTTGGGGTCTGGATTCGGTTGGTTCTTGGCGATTATTGCCATTGCTGCCATTCGTGAAAAAATCCAATATTCCAATGTACCTCCTGCTTTGAGGGGATTGGGAATGGCTTTCATCATTACCGGCTTGATGGGAATGGCATTCATGTCATTGATGGGAATTGATTTAGGTGTTTAAAAATTAGATATTAGATCTTAGTATTTGGATATTATATGGTCTAAGTACTAAAATCTAAATACTAGATACTAAAAAATATATACAATGATACTTCTTTTTGGAACAGAGGATATAATGTTAATACTAATAGCAGTAGCTGTATTTAGTGCAGTGATTATTGCTTTATCCTATATGTTGCTTTCAGCGAGGAAGCGTTTGGTCCCACAGGGAGACGTGAGTATTATCGTTAATGGAGATACGGAAAATCCATTGATTGTCAAACCTGGGGTGAACTTATTGAATGTCCTTTCGGACAAAAGTATTTTCCTACCATCCGCTTGTGGTGGAGGTGGTACTTGTGCCATGTGTGAATGCCATGTTCACAAAGGTGGCGGTGATGTCCTTGCTACAGAAATGAATCACTTGACTCGTAAGGAAGCTGCTGAAAACAAGCGTTTGGCTTGTCAGGTGAAAGTTCGTGAAGACATGGAAATCAGTATTCCTGAAGAAATATTCGGAATCAAGAAATTCGAATGTACGGTTAAATCCAATTACAATGTGGCTTCCTTTATCAAGGAATTTGTGGTGCAATTGCCGGATGGTGAGGAAATGGATTTTGAATCTGGGGGATATGTACAAATTGATGTGCCTACGATAACTGTGGATTATAAGAACTTTGATATTACGGCACACCCAGAACATCATGGTGATAACCAACAGAAATTCCAATCGGAATGGGATAATTTCAATCTTTGGCCATTGAGAATGGTGAATCCGGAGCCTCAGTTCCGAGCATATTCGATGGCAAACCACCCGGCAGAGGGAGACATTATCATGTTGAATATCCGTATAGCCACGCCACCTTGGGATAGAGCGGCAAATGGCTGGATGAATGTAAATCCGGGAGTTTGTTCTTCTTATGTATTCGATCAAAAACCGGGTGATAAGGTGACGATTTCAGGACCTTATGGTGAATTCTTCATCAAGCCGACAAAAAAGGAAATGGTCTATATCGGTGGTGGTGCAGGAATGGCTCCATTGCGTTCGCACTTATTCCACTTATTCCATACTTTGAAAACTACGGATCGTAAGGTTTCTTATTGGTATGGAGGTAGAACAAAACGTGAATTATTCTATATAGAGCAGTTCCGTGAAATAGAAAGAGAATATCCTAATTTCAAATTCTATGTGGCATTGGATAATCCACTAGAAGAAGATAATTGGAAAGTAAAGGAAAATATAGATGCTGAGGGAGATGGTTTCAAAGGATATATCATGCCTGTTGTGTATGAGCAATATCTGAAAAATCACCCGGAGCCAGAAGAAATAGAATATTATTTCTGCGGACCTCCAATGATGAATAAATCTGTTATTGATACATTGGATAGATTAGGTGTCCCTGAAGAAAATATTGCCTTTGATGATTTTGGAGGCTAAGAATTGAATTTGATTTTTTTAAGCCAACCCTAGGGGGTTGGCTTTTTTTTGCCAAAATATAAGGGCGTGACTTTTTCAGTCACGCCCTTATATTTTGGTTCTTATACGCAATTGAATAATGTATTTCGTATTGGATATGTTTACTCATTTAGATTAGAACGAGGCACAAAACGCAGGCGATGCCTTAGCATCGGCGAGTATTTGTAACGAAGTAATCATCTGAATGAGTCCATTTATATACGAAAGGTATTGTTCAATTGCGTATTAAATGTCTCTTGAGGGTCACCTATTACTAAACATGAAATATCTGCCCACCAATTCCTTTTAATTGGGCAATTGCCTCAGTAGGATTTTTAGCTTTGAAAACACTACTTCCTGCTACGAGGACGTCCGCACCTGCTTGTAATATTTTTTCTGCATTCTGTAATCCTACACCACCATCTATTTCTATAAGTGTGGGAGCATTATGGATGGTAATGATTTCCTTGAGTTTTTTGATTTTTGGAATGGTATGATAAATGAATTTCTGTCCTCCGAAACCCGGATTGACAGACATCAGGCAAACCAAATCTATGTCCTCAATAATTCCTTCTAAAAGAGAAACATCTGTATGTGGATTAAGGGCAACACCTGCCTTAGCTCCGGTAGCTTTTATTTGTTGTAATGTACGATGCAAATGGGGACAAGCTTCATAATGGACAGTAATGACTTCCGCACCGGCATCCCTGAACCTTTCAATATATTTTTCCGGTTCCAATATCATCAGATGTACATCCAACGGTTTTTCGGCTAGACCTTTCATGGTTTTTACAATATCCATTCCGAATGAGATATTGGGAACGAAACGACCATCCATGATATCGACATGATACCAATCTGCCTCACTATTATTGACCATAGCGAAATCTGCTTCTAAATTAGCAAAATTGGCAGCGAGAACGGAGGGAGCAACTAAATGTTTTTTCATTTTGCAAAAGTAAGGTATTTAAAGATATTCTAATGCAATTAACACCTAGCCATTTTTCGTTTTTTACCTAAACGGTCTTTGTCTATGACTTTTTGTATATAATCTTTTGCTAGGGGAACCTTACAGGCAGTACCATTCATATCTACAGATATTTTACCTATTTCCGATGCAATTTTCATAGCCTTTTCAGATAATTCGATAACATAACACCCCACTGAAATTACAAAGCCATTCATAGTATATTTTTCCCTATTCTCAGCTGCACCGATTTCTTTTTTCACCCGATCCAATAATTTGGAAATCGCTTTAATATCCAATTCCTCATCAGCTTTTATACTGACAAGATTCGAGAGGGTTGACCAACCGGCAGAAGATAAATTATCTTTTTTCTCTTCAATCCATTCCAATCCCAAATCCCAGCCATGTTTACTTTCTGAAGCAACCCAAGCCACAGTATATTCAGAGATCATATACCAATAAGCTTTTTTCGCCCATTTTTTCAATTGCGTTTTAGTGATTTTTCCCTCATCAGCGATTAAGCCTGCCAAATACATGGCATCAGAATTTCCGGTATCGTAAAGCTCCAATGAAAGTTCATGATTCTTTTTCACTTTTTTTACAATCTTCTTCAAATCCTGAACCTTAACACCGAAAAAAGGCTCTTTGGCACCATGTTTCATCAGGACTTTTTTCGTCCCCGGATTTCCCATAGCCTCCAATTCAACTAATATTTCCTCT
>JAHDHJ010000290.1:0-2733 GCA_020631375.1 Saprospiraceae bacterium
CTTTATGCTGGTCACCGTTGGGCTTTTCATAGTAGCCGATGATATTCAAACGAGGTGAAATGAAATCCCCTGTTATCCCACCTTTTACAAGATCCAAATCATCAATGATGGATAACTCGAAGGAGTTTTTTCCATTCATTGTTCCTCTGAGGTTGAAGGTCCTTTGATTCTTCTTGAACCAAAGAACACCACTCAGACGATTCATGTCATTCCTTTGAATAGTGATTTCCACAGATTCTTGGATGAACTTGCCTTCGTATTTCCTGACCCATTTGTTATTCCCGCAATTGGTAGGAATGACAACCTCTTGTTCGACAGCATTCAGATGGACTTCGGCTGCCCGTGTCCTACTTTTATTGAACCATCTTGTAGCAATGTATGAAAGGTCATCACTAATTTTCCCTTCAAAAAAACCGGTAACGGATTCTTCGCCATCGGTTTCCCGAAGTTCCAATTTATTACCATTCAGACTACCTTCTAATTTGAATCGCTCTCTGCTTCGAAGAAAAGTGACAAATCCCTTGCAGTTTTTTCCGTCATAGGCAATACTCAAACTAACATCATTGATGTCATCAACTCTCCCTTTGTAGTGTTTGATCCATTTGATTTTCTTAGCGGATCTGAAAAGACTGTACACCTCTTTTTCTGTAGGTGTATCTTGTGCAGAAACAGAAATATTTCCTGAAATTAATATTACAATAAGAATTAGAGTAATATTAATTTTAGAATGAGCGAAAAAAGATTTTAATATTGAAATAAGGGAATAGGTCATTTTGGATTTTTAAACGGGGCAGGTATGTGAAATTTGAATTTTAATATTGAAATAATTAAAATCGAATTATGGAACTTCCACGGTGTCTAAAATCTTATTGATAATATCTTCTTGAGTAATGTTTTCTGCCTCGGCTTCATAAGTGAGACCGATTCTATGGCGTAGTACATCATGGCAAATAGCCCGGACATCTTCAGGGATGACATACCCTCTTCTTTGTAGAAATGCATAGGCCTTTGATGCCATTGCCAAGTTAATACTGGCACGGGGCGATCCTCCATAGTTGATCATATGTTGCATATCCTTCAACCCATATTCAGCTGGGAATCTGGTGGCGAAAACGATATCCGTGATATATGTTTCGATTTTTTCGTCCATATAAATTCTACGAACCAGATTTCTGGCCTTGATGATATCTTCTACAGAGACTACAGGTTCTACTTTTGGGAGCTTGTCACCTGACATGATGAGCCTGATAATCTGTCTTTCCTCCTCTTTTTTAGGGTAGGTTATTTTAACCTTCAGCATGAAACGGTCCGTTTGTGCTTCGGGTAATGGATATGTACCTTCTTGTTCTATAGGGTTTTGTGTAGCAAGAACCAAGAATGGTTCCTCTAGATTGTAAGTGTCCGTACCAATAGTGACTTGTCTCTCTTGCATGGCTTCAAGCAAGGCACTCTGGACTTTTGCAGGAGCCCGGTTGATTTCATCCGCTAAGACAAAATTGGCAAAAATTGGGCCTTTCCGGACCGTGAATTCGCTCTTGTTTGGATTGTAGATTAGCGTACCAACAATATCCGCTGGTAACAGATCCGGTGTGAACTGGATTCTACTGAAGTCTGCATTGATACATTTCGAAAGGGTCTTTATGGCAAGGGTTTTTGCCAAACCAGGCAATCCTTCAAGTAATACGTGGCCTTTGGCAAGTAATCCCAAAAGAAGACGTTCTACCATGTGGTGTTGACCGATGATGACTTTTCCTGCTTCTTTCTTGATCTGATCGACAAATGCACTTTCCAAGTGGATTTGCTTATTCAATGCCTCGATATCTAGCGGTTGTTCCATTCGTTGTTATGGCTTTTCAAATAATGTGCGAAAATAGGGTTTAATTCGGAGAAAATAATCGTCATGAAAATGATTGCGAATACTTATTCGAGTTGCTTTGCAACACTATCCAATTCATCAAAGAATTCTTTTCCGTATTTCCGTGTCAATGCATCTTTTAAGAATTGATAAATGGGTAGTTGTTCTTCTTTTCCCAATTGGCATGCAGCGGAACAAATGTCCCAAATGTCATAATTGAGTGCTTCGAAACCAACAGTTTCATTTTTCTCTACTCTGATAGGATATAATTGACAACTGATAGGTTTTCGGAATTCTATTTTTCCATCAAAATATGCCTGTTCTATCCCACACATTACAATGCCGTCCTCACTGAAATTTAAATAAGCGCACGGACCTCCACCAATCAAGGGCGTACCGAATTCCTCGGCTTCTGGAAAATAAACGGATTTGCCTTGTTCCTCTATGGCCTGTTTACCTTCTTCTGTGAGGTAGGGTTCCACTATGGAGTAGATTTCTTCCAGGGTATTTCTTTCTTCCTCTTCCAAGGGGGCTCCCGTGTCGCCTTCGATGCAACATGCTCCTTTGCATGCATTCAAATTGCATTTGAATTGTTTCTTAATGACGTCGTCACTAACGAGCTTGTCTTGTATGATGATCATTAGATGATGATTTCCGGACAAATAAAAGAAGTGAACAGAATGCTGCAAAAATAGGTTAAACTACCTTTGCATAAAGATTCTACCTTGACTTTTGAAATAATTTAACGAGATGTTGCAACCAAGAGAGGCTTTATTTGGATTGTTTATGGAATATTGGGAAGAGCATATTGAGCCCTATCGCGCGCAAGAACCGAATAGGCTCTATTTGCCGGTACACTACGTATCCCAAGGAGGCGG
>JAHDHJ010000290.1:2743-4451 GCA_020631375.1 Saprospiraceae bacterium
CTTTACGGACGATTTGTCCCCGGTTTTACCAGCTTGCTTTTGCGTAGAGTTGTTTCATAATTTCACCCTTTTGCATGATGATATCATGGATGAGGCACCTTTGAGAAGGGGGCGTATGACGGTCCACGAAAAGTGGGATACCAATACAGCAATACTCTCAGGTGATTTGATGATGATTGAGTCGTTAAGACATCTTTCTATGGTAAAAGATAACACCTTGAGAGCCAAAGTAACGGATTATTTCCTTTCGGCTGCCGTAGGTGTTTGTGAAGGCCAACAAATGGATATGGACTTCGAAACCAGGGATGATGTGGAACTTCCTGAATATATGGAGATGATCCGACTCAAAACAGCGGTGCTGCTTGCAGAAGGTATGACGATGGGGGCAGCTTTGGCTGGGGCAAATGAAACTCAAATTGAAGGGATAAGGAAATTCGGGAATTTGATTGGAACAGCTTTCCAAATTCAAGATGATATTCTGGATACCTATGGGGATCCATCCAAATTTGGAAAAAAAGTAGGAGGAGATATCGCTCAGAACAAAAAGACATTTCTTTATCTAAGAGCTCTTGAACTAGCTGAAGGTGATACAAAAAATGATCTTTTGCATCATTACTCCGATGCATCGGAATTGGAGGAAAGGGAAAAGATCGCGAAAGTAACAGCACTTTTTGACGGTTTGGGAATCAAAAGTCAGGCGGAAGCTGAGAAATCTAGATTAGCAGAAAAGGCATTCCGAGCTTTGGACCAAGCAGGAATTCCTTCTGATAGGCTTGCGACACTAAAGGTTTTTGTTCGTCAATTAGCTGACAGGGAAACCTAAGTAAGCACGTTTCTGACTTTTCAAATGGCTTTATCTTGTGGTTTTTCCAAAAATCCCATTATTTTAGCCCTACAATGATGATGTTGAAGAATTATATTTCTATGAAAAAGATAATCTTAAGTTGTTTTGTAATGTTAATGGCTTTGGGGACTTACGCTCAAAAACAAGCCATCAACCAGCTCTTGGATGGTAAAATCAATAAGGAGCAATTTGCCGATGCTTTTGTTCAGCACTTTGATGCAAAATATACTTTAACAAGAGCGCAAGTAGGTCAATTGAACATTCTTGCTAGCCGAAAGGCAAACCACTATTCTGAAATCGCTAACTTGAAATCGGATAAGGCACTGTATGAGCGTAAACTGGCTGCTCAGGATATCCATACGATGCAATCCCTTAGATCAATTCTGACGAAAGATCAATACAAGAGCTTTATGACTGGATACAGAGTGGAGAAAGCAAAACTTAAAAAAGCCAAAGTGGGTAAGAAGAAATAACGTTCACTTACAGGCTTGTTTCAATAATTACATGAATGGAGCGGAAAAGGGCTACCCTTTTCGCTCCATTCTTTTTTAAAGGGGATTAAAATCCTCTTAATATCTGGTATCATGCTTGATAGGTATACAGCATAAAGTTATATTGCAAGAAGCTTGCAGAGATCCTGCAGTTTCCAAACCCAATAAGGATATGAGAATTGCTTTTTTGAGTTTATTATTTTGTGTTTTTTTCTTTTTGAATCTCCATGCTCAGGATTCACGCCTGGCGCAACAATATTTTAGTAATGGAGAATATGAAAAGGCTGCTTCCATTTATAAAAAGCTCCATGAGAAACATGCCAACAATGATTACTATTTTTCACGCTACTTGGGAAGCCTTATCGAAATGGAG
>JAHDHJ010000030.1 GCA_020631375.1 Saprospiraceae bacterium
TTCAGACTAAAAATTCACTAAAATTCATCCGACACTATTAACTTGACTAACTACTTAGGAACTGTTTGGAAATATTGTAAAAAACAGCCCCTCACGAAAAATTCGTGAGGGGCTGTTTTTTAGATAGGACCTTCTAATTTCTGAGTAGGGAACAAAACTGAAGCCACAGAAATATCCCATATCGGCATTAGCCATTTTAGCTAAGGGAATGTAGTAAATCCGTTAAAAACAAAATACTGTCTGAGTCCATAATCCCTTTTATCAAGGGCGTTTATTTGTATAGTCGATGAAGCCAAAAGTGAAAAAGTCCGTTTGACGAGTTTATTTTGTTTAGGATTTACAAATTACCGTGCGTTAAGAAATGGGTACAGCCTTGATTTTTTGTTACTTTTTTATCAAGAAAAAAGTAACAGGAAGCCCTTGCCTAATAATTGATTTTGTTCAAAAATACAAATACTTTTTATTAAAAGAACATTGGATATTGAGCAACCTATTTTTTACGCCTCCCTCTCATACCCATAAGCCTCAAAAGCAAAATCCCAATGTTCATTCACTTTTTCAAGCACATCCCTGTCCGTTCTCAATTTATTCTTTTTATAATCTTTTATACTCGACAAATAGGAATCATAAGTTGGGCGGACAGCATTGAAATCACCTAATCCGAGTGTAGAATAAATATCTGCCAATCCATCCATTTTATTATTTACAAAATCCTCGAACTTCACCTCTAATAAATTCCCCTTGGGAATCAGGTTTTTATCCCTTTGATAAACTTCGTGCATATCCTTATAAATATGTAGGAAATTATTGACTACGTTTTCTTCGTCTTCATCATGTATTTGGAAAAAATTAATTACATCCTGGTATAATTTATACGTGGACGCAAAAACCTTATACGGATTCCTATAAATATAAATGAACTTAGCATTTGGAAATTGTTCCAACAAATATGGAATACGAGCTGTATTCGGTGGATTTTTCAACAACAATCTTTTCCCATCAAAATTAAATGTCGCCGTTTTTAATAATTGTAAATATCCCTCACTCCATTTTCTTTTTAATTCCTCATTTTCAAATTTGCCATAATTTTTCCAAACTTCCGCATGTGTGTCAGGTGCCACCCACATATTGTAAACAGAGTGTCCGCTTTGGGAAATAAGTGCCAATTCCTCTTCCTGTGGAGATTCTGTAGTAATATCCATATTGTCCATAGGTCGTTTGCTAGGCATCAGGTTATTTGCTACAAACCTAAAAAAGTTGGAAGCCAAAAAGGCATGGGGAAACAAACCTTGCAGATAGGTCACATATCCGAATTGTTTATCCATACTCAATAAATTATGAAGCAAAGTCGTTCCTCCTCTCCAATGTCCAAGTATGAATACAGGAGAATCATGGATTTTAGTTTCCTTGATTTTCTTCCCTAATTTCAGCCTTTCCCAAAAACGGAAAGGAATACCTACCAACACGATAAGACTAACCAAAAGTATTTTAGAAAAATATTTCCATTCCCATTTATTATTCCTCAGGTATTGCCACCAAACCCCACATCTCACACCGATAATGGAAACGACGCCTGTCTTATTCTTATTCTTATGTTCAAAACCTTTTCCCATACTTCTCTTTTCAGAAACGGCAAAGGTAAGGAATTCAGAATATTAGAAAAGTTAAAATTAATGAAGCCGCTAATCCATTGATTTACAGCATTCATCTATAAAATACCCATTTAATTTTATAATTCTTGTAACATTATTCAAATTAGATCCGTCGAGTATTTGAATATGAATATGAAAGACTTCACACATACCGTCAATTCTCTAAGAGACAGCCTTTTTCGGTTCTCCTTACGCATCGTAGGGAAAACCGACGAGGCGGAAGATGTGGTTCAGGAAGTCTTCATAAAAATGTGGCAAAAAAGAAAAGATTTCGCTACTGTAATAAACACCGAAGCAATGCTGATGCGAATGGTTCGAAATTTATCCATAGATAAGATCCGTTCAAAACATCATGGAGTGGAAACGATGGGAGCGACATTGGAATATACAATGGAAACGCCATCACCCGAAGCACAAACCGAAGCAAAGGATGCCTTGGATAATATCGGAAAAATCCTTTTGCTTTTGCCAATGAAACAGCAAATGGTTTTCCAACTAAGGGACATTGAACAAAAAACTTATGATGAAATTGTTGAAATAATGGAGATTCCAATGAACCAAGTCAAGGTGAATTTACATAGGGCAAGACAGACTATTCGTCAAAATTTATTGAAAGCAGATGCTTATGGATTATAAAAAGATACAAATATTATTAGAAAAATATTGGGATGGTAAAACATCATTGGAGGAAGAAAAAACACTTCGGGATTATTTTAATTCAGAAACAATAGATAAGAATTTAATCCAATACAAATCCCTTTTTAATTTTATTAAAAAGGAGCAGAAAATAAAAATAAATCCATCATTCTCTATTGATTTGAACAAAGGGAAAGTCAGGAATTTATCATGGAAAAGATATTTGGCAGTAGCATGTGTTTTTCTAATATCAGGATTTTTTATTTGGAATTTCAATGCTGAAAAAACGAATCATGATATAGCCCAGATCGGAGAAATAGAAAATCCAGAAGAAGCATATCAGATTGCCAAGGAAGCATTGTATTTAGTTTCCATGAAATTAAATCATGGCACATCCAAAGCATCCGAAAAGATAAACAAAGTAAAGGACATCAACAGATTCATTAAGTATAAAAAATAGTATTTAATCCGACAAAAAGGATTAATGGAATTTAGTAACTAACCGGTTAATTACTAAACGCCAAACTAACATTAAATCATAAAAACATTAAATCATGAAAAGATTATCAATAATAACAATATTATTATTCTTGGGAACAATGGCTTTCTCCCAAGGTGACGGCATAACGAAATACTTTGAGAAATATATGGACGACGAAGATTTTACGGTAGTCTATATCAGCGGTAGAATGTTCGGAATGTTCGCAGAAATAGAAGACGACGACAAGGAAGCCAAAGCTGCACTTAAAGGTCTCAAAGGTTTACGGATACTGACAACAGACAAAAAAGAAAATACTGTAAAACTTTATGAAGAAGCCCTTAAAAAATTCGACAGTAGTGAATACGAAGAATTAATGAAAGTCCGTGACGGAAAAGAAAATGTGAATTTTTACATCAAGGAAGAAGATGAAAAAATAACAGAATTATTACTCCTTGTAGGTGGTGGCGACGATTTCGTACTACTCAGTTTCAAGGGAAATATTGATCTCAAACAAATATCCACCTTGTCAGAGTCAATGGATATTGACGGGCTGGAACATTTGGAAAAAGTAGATGAATAAAATCCCATTTACAACATTTTTAAAATTAATCTAATAAAAAATTAAAATCCATATATCATGAAAAATATAATTGTATTAATAACAATGATGGCAATGCCTGTACTTTTATTTTCACAAAAAGAAAGTGTTGAAAAGTTTTGCAAAAAATATAAGGACGGAGAAAACACCATGCACATTACATTAAGTGGCTTGGGCATTAATTTGGCAGCAGCATTCTCTGATGACGAAAACTCCAAAAAGGTAATAAATAAAATCGAAAGGGTTAGGGTGTTATTTACGGAAGATGGAAATATTATAAATCCACAAGATTACAAATCCTTAATGAAAGAAATGAAAAATGATGATTTCGAGGAATTAATTAAAATACGGGACGGCAATTCCAACATAAACATTTTATTTCTAGAAAAAGGAAACACAGTCACCAATATCATCTTAACAGTAGATGGCGACGATGGATTCATCCTCTTGGAATTGGAAGGGAAATTGGATTGGAAAGATTTACAAAATTTGGACATAGATGTAGAAGGTGCAGAACATTTTAAAAAAATACCCGAAGAAGTAATTCGAGCATAAATATTTAGAAATAAAAACTGTCTCTTAAACACAAATAAAAAACGGGTTTCATCTATAGATGAAACCCGTTTTTTATTTGAAGTAATTGCACGATAATAATACAAATTTGATATATCATTCGGAACTAATAATTTATCTAAACATCTAGCTACCTCCTTAAAATTGAAAATAAATATATTCCTGCTCTTGCCCAAAATAATACAGGACACTCCAAACCGTTCCAAAATAAATCAACCACCGCAGAAATTGAGGCAAGTGATCGACGTGCAAACCATGTTCTTTTGTTCTGAAAAACCACTCCCAAACCAATAAGACCAAAATATAAGGCAAATAATCCAAACGCCCTAAATCAAACGGATGGAAAGAACAACTGAATAAACCTTTCGCATATCCGTAAGCATCATAAATATTTTCAGAACGGAATAAGATCATGCTCAACATGATAAATAATGTCACGCCAGACATTTGAAAAAATTCCTTTATGCTTGGTAATATTTTCCCCTCTGCAACAACCGTTTCATATCTTTTGTTTTTATCTAATAAAAGATAAGGCACAAAACCCAATGCACAAACAAAGCCCCACAAAACAAAAGTCCAATTTGCTCCATGCCAAAATCCGCTCACCACAAAAATCACAAAAACATTCCTTATTTTTTTTGACAATCCTTTCCTGCTTCCCCCTAGCGGAATATAAACATAATCCACAAACCAACTCGTCAAAGAAATATGCCATTTCCTCCAGAATTCAGGAATATCCCTAGAGAAAAATGGATAATCAAAATTACGCATTAATCTAAACCCAAATAATTTCCCCAAGCCAATGGCAATATCAGAATAAGCAGAAAAATCACAATACACTTGAAATAAATAATATAATATTCCAAGTAATAATGTAGAACTATTCACCTCTGTATAATGTCCAAAAATACCATTGGCATAGAATGCACAATTATCCGCAATAACTAATTTTTTAAATAAACCCCAAACAATTTGCCTTACTCCATCTCTTGCCAAATCATAATTAAATTCCCTTTTATTCAAAAACTGAGGCAAAAGGTTTTTAGCTCTTTCTATAGGTCCGGCAACTAATTGTGGAAAAAAGGAAACATACGCAAAAAAGGAAATCGGATCTTTCGTGGCAGACATTTTTCTTTGATAAACATCTATCGTATAACTCAAGGTTTGAAAAGTATAAAAACTAATCCCTACGGGTAAAATTATTTTCAAGGAATGATAATCCAAGGGCTTCCCGAAAAAAGAAAATGCAGCAATAAAACTCTCAATAAAAAAATTACAATATTTAAAAAAACCAAGTAAGCCGACATTAATCAGAATACTCGTCCAAAGAAACCATTTCCTTTTCTTTTATCATCCGTTTGGGACAATCCCATACCAATCGAATAATCAACAAAAGAACTGATAAAAATTAAAACCAAAAAACGATAATCCCACCAACCATAAAAAACATAACTCGCCAAAAGAATAAAAGCATTCTGTTCTTTCATCCTTTCATTTCCCAATGCCCAATAAATACTAAAAACGATAGGCAGGAAAATCGCAAATTCTATGGAATTAAAAAGCATTCAGATTTAATTATAACAAGAAAAATCTAAATTCCTATCCATCTCTCTAATGATAAAATCAAGGATTTCTCCGAATTCGCTAATCTTGTTTTTTCTTCCCCACAAAGCTCCCTTTTTTAAGCAACCATCATGTGCAGCCATTTTTACCCTTAGCCATTTATTACCCTTATCATAAATTCCCGATAAGGTTTTTATTTCTCCTTTTTTATCTTTCACCCGAATTTCCACATAAAATGCAATGCTCAAATTCCTCATCCTTACATCATAAGAACAAATCAATTCTTTTCCTTTATAGAGACCAACCTCATAATTCGATTTCAATCCATCCTGAGATTTGAAAATCCATTTATGGCGGATTATTTCCTTTGGGAAATTCATCATGTCATTAATTAATCCCTCATGATTTTCAGTCAATATTTTTTTCACAACTACTTGTCCGAATACATTTCTTGAAGGAATTAAAAATAAAAGAATAAAAAAAGAATAGTATATAAATTTAATCATCATACTGCTAAAATATTTTGCAATCGTTAGACGAGTAACTAAATAAAAGAAAAACGCTGGACAACAATAACCTATTCTATAATCGGCACTCCTCAGACGAATACAAAATATATTTAATCATCTTACTTTTTTCCGCTTAAAAAATCAAGTGTCCCATCTTCCCTTAATTTTATTTTATCAAGGATTTGTTGTTTTACACAATGCCCTTGTTCTATCCCTGCTTCTATCGCAAATTTATAATGCAAACCACCATAGACCCGAGACATCGAAGCCTCCAAAGCCGCCGCTCTGAATGAAGTAATTTTCCGGACCTCCAAGCCAATCTTCACATGTGTGCTATCCATCACCACATAATCATCACTAAATATTTCTGTCAATAATTCAGCCGCCACAGTTGACACCACAGAATGTGCAGAAGTGTATTCCGGAAAGGGAGGCGTTTCCACCAATGGCTCCCAATCAGGCATATCCATATATTCCTGCACATAAGTTTTGGGTCTCAAAAGGTTCACCTTATATTTCGTGTACCAAGACGCAATGAATGCATCCGCAATCCCCACACCCACCAGAGCATAAATACTTAGCGCTTCCTCCAGGTTTAATTTATCTTGTTTGATACAATAATTCATGATATAAGTCCAGTGTCCCGGAGGCGTCGATGTTTCACCCGGATCATCCGCCCAATGGAATGCAATATCCCGCTGATTTTCCGTCAAAGTCCTATCATATTCCAATATTTCATCCACATAAGACCTGAATTCGGAATCCTTTCCTTTACTAAAAGGTACTTTTAATGGAATATGACACTGCTCACCTGACTCCAAGAAAAAAGGACGCAATGTTGACCAATACGGTTCGCAAGGATCGGCATTATATTCCGTAGGTTCCCACCTTTCGGGATGGTTATTCCTTGACGGCAATTGATAAAATGTATAAAATCGAGTATCATTGAATTTATCTTCTCCAACCCATTTTATCAGGGCTTTCGCCAATGCATTCCCATACTCTTCGGAACGACCGAATACTTCTGGACTTAATTCCGACTTCCGTTCTGCCAGTTGCTTGTCTCTAAGTAAAATGAAATCATTTTCTGTTGCATGAACGAACCTCGAAAGGAGTTCGTCCGTTGTAAGGTATAGCGAATGGATCATCACTGTTGGCCAATCATATTCTTCCTTGGAATTCGGTCTGGGAAGATTTCCCAATCCATCCAACTGTCCTTCAAGGGAGATATTATCGGGCATTCCAGCAAGACCTGCCTCATAAGCAGCCACACCGATATAAGCATAAATTCTCGAAGCCACTGGCGGCTTAATCCGTTGGTAAGCTACTTGTTCATAAATTAATTCCCACCATTCTATTACAAAATCGGGATTGTATATCTTTGTGGGCTTAGAAGCTGCATTATAAATACTTTTCTTTTCCCTTTCATTGCAAGAAGAAAAAAGAAAAAATATTATTATGAAAAATATGCTTAGTTTTATTTTCATCAATTAGAAATTGGGTACAATAATAATCATTTCTATTTGGAACCCTTCAGACTTAGGGCTAGTTTTAAATTCGTTTTTTTT
Source organism: Saprospiraceae bacterium (assembly GCA_020631375.1). GTDB lineage: Bacteria > Bacteroidota > Bacteroidia > Chitinophagales > Saprospiraceae > JAHDCE01. Next base: position 7,581 of record JAHDHJ010000030.1, read on the forward strand.
GAAAACACCTTTTATGGAATTGAAAAATAAAAAAGCAATATTAAAAAAAAACAGATACCTCCTAGCTTTTATTTGGCTAATAGGAATATCCGCATGCACAAAAAATGAGATACCAACCTTAGAATATCCTTCATTTGAACGGCTCCATAAAGATAATGCCCCAATAGATATTTTGGATGGGAATTCTGGGAAACTCTTCGACATACTGACAAGTAAGACTACAGGCTTGGATTTTAATAATAAAATGGATTTCAGTTTTGAATTCTGGGAATATACAAATCGATTTAATGGAGGGGGCTTGGCTATAGAGGATCTGAATAATGATGGTTTGCCAGACATATATTTTTGTAGCAACCTTGGTGCGGATAAATTATTTTTAAATAAAGGTGATTTAAAATTTGAAGACATTACAACATCCTCTAAAATATCCAAAAAAAAAGGTGCTTGGTCAACAGGAGTAAATATTATAGATATCAATGCGGATGGTTGGCTGGACATTTATGTCTGTCATTCATGGAATGTAGATAAGCCGGAATTAAGGAAAAATGATTTTTATATTAATCAAGGCGATGGAACTTTCATCAACAAAGCAGAGGAAATGGGAGTGGCAGATGATGGATTTTCTGCCCATGCTTCTTTTTTTGATTATGACAATGACGGCGACCTTGATTTATATGTATTGAACCATCCCATAGATTTTAATGATCGGACAAAATTCAACAATCATGAAAAGATAGAAGCCGGAATTAATTTAAGCGACCACCTTTATCGGAATAATGGAGACATGACATTCACTAATGTTTCTGTGCAAGCAGGTATAAATAATCATGGTTTTGGATTGAGTGTAAACACCTGCGATTTCAACCAAGATGGTTGGCAAGATTTATTAGTGACGAATGATTGGGGCATGCAGGACCAGTACTATATTAATCAAAAAAATGGCACATTCAAAGACGAATCTTTGACCGCTTTCCCAAAGCAAAGTTTTTCCTCTATGGGAACGGATATTAGTGATTTTAACAATGATGGACATTGGGATATTTTCATGACCGAATTGGAGTTTGACGATCAGTTTTTACACAAGGCATTTAATCACGATACACCATCCATCATTCAATTGAGGAATATGTACATGAGTAATTATCATCATCAATACATGCGGAATAGCTTGCACGTAGGTAATGGCGACGGTACATTCTATGAATGTGCAAGAGCTTCCGGTGTTGCTTCTACGGACTGGAGTTGGGGAACATTTTTCATAGATGCGGATAATGATGGATGGAAAGATTTATTCGTGGCCAATGGTTATTTAATGCGATTCGGAAGAGACCAAGCTCCAATCATCCAAAAAATAAAAGAAAAAATAAGACGGAAAGAAATCACTAGTTTGGATGAATACACGGACCAAGTGAAAAAAATCAGTTTTGACAGTCCCAATAAATTTTTCAGAAACAACAGGGATTTGACGTTTAGTGATTCCACATTTGATTGGGGGATTCATTATTCTACATTTTCTTACGGTTCATCCTTTGCAGATTTAGATCTGGATGGCGACTTGGACATGGTAACTAACAACATGAATGAATCCGCTTTTCTTTACAGAAATAATTCAACCGATAAATATCCACAGAATAATTATTTAAAATTAGAATTAAAAGGAAACGGGAAAAATCCGAATGCCATAGGTGCGGAAATAGAAATCAAAATAAAAGACAACATTCAAAAACAACAAATCACTTCTACTAGGGGCTACCAATCTGCTTCCGAATTCACAGTTCATTTTGGGGTAGGGAAAGAAACAACAATTGATGAATTAAAAATAAAATGGGCTGATGGAAAAATAGAAAATTTTAAAAATATCCCTACAAATCAAATTTTAGTCATCGTAGAAAACGAAGACAATAAAAAAAAGTATGTTCCCAATGATTCAAAAAAAGAAAAAATATTTTCACTTCAAGAAAACGAATCATTATTCCAACATCAAGAAAATGATTTCGATGATTTTTATCGAAGTCAATTAAAACCAAGATTCCATAGTAAAATCGGACCATCCATTTCTGTAGGAGACATTGACAATGATGGAGAGGATGACTTTTATATCAGCGGTGCAACAGGACAAAAAGGTAGTTTCTACAAAAACAATAATGGAAACTTCATTCCTATATCAACATTAGAATCCGATAAAAAAACAGAAGAATTGGGTACTCTTTTATTTGACCTGGAAAATGACGGGGACTTGGATTTATATATAGTTTCCGGAAACAAGGAAGAGGACGGCATCCAAGATCAAATTTATTTAAATGACGGTAAAGGCAACTTTAAAAAAGGAAATAATATTCTTCCTGAAATAATAAATAGTGGTTCATGTGTAACTGCAGTGGATTTTGATCAAGATGGAGATTTGGATTTATTCATTGGAGGGAGATATAAAAACAATTATTATCCCGAAGCAGGGAAAAGTTATTTACTGGAAAATGACAATGGCATTTTCAAAGACATCACCGACACCCATGCCAAAGGTTTATCTGACATAGGAATGGTAACTGCCGCCTTGTGGACGGATTATAACGATGATGATAAAATTGATTTAATCGTTGTAGGAGAATGGATGCCAATCCAATTATTTAAAAACACCGGAAACACACTTGTTTTAGAAAAAGAAAACCCTATCTCATCCAGTTCTTTCGGATGGTGGAATAGTATTGTGGCAGGAGATTTCGACAAAGACGGAGATACCGATTATATATTAGGAAACCAAGGATTAAATATTCGTTATCAAGCAAAAGAAAATGAACCTATAGAAATTTATTATGGCGATTTCGATAAAGAAGAGGGAACCGATTTTATTTTATCTTATTCTTTTCATGGAAAAAAATATCCCATTCATTTTTTAAATGATCTAGCTAAGGAATATGCATTCGTAGGAGATCGTTTTAAATCCTATAATCATTATGCCCGATCCACAACCGAAGAAGTCTTGGGAAAAGAACGATTTGGAAAAGCAAAAAAATTAGAGGCAAAAACATTTGCACACACATATATGGAAAACACAGAAAATGGTTTCCAATTAAAAAAATTATCCCAAGAAACCCAAATCTCAAATATTCACGGAATGCTAGTCGGAGATTTTAACCATGATGACAATTTGGATGTTTTAATTCATGGAAATTCTTTCGATTGGCTACCTCAATACGAAAAGCAAGATGCCATTAGCGGAATACTTTTAAAAGGAAATGGGGAAGGAGGATTTTCTGTCGGAAATTATATGGAAACAGGTTTCGAATCTAAAGAAGAAGGAAGAGCTTTGGCACAATTAAATACTGATAATAAATCTTTTATTCTTACAGGAATCTGTGATGGAAAAATGAAAATATTTTCCCACAACAAAAATAACGACAGCCAAATAAAGTTAAAAAACAACGAATATAAAGCTATCATTTCTTACAAGAATGGAAAGAAAGAAAAAAAAGAATTCTACTATGGAGAAGGCTATCTTTCGCAGAGCAGTAGATATATAGTCTTTAATAAAAAAATGATTCGCCAAATAACAATATTTTCTTACACAGGAGAAAAAAGGGAAATCATTTATGATTAGATCAGACAATAAAACAAACCACATTCAGGAAATCGGATTATTATTAATCATTTTAATCACAATATTTTCCTCTTGTAAATCCGACCAAAAAGAAAACAAAAAACTAGTCGACCATTCACTTCAGGAATGGATAGTTTCATATGATTTCCAAGAGGGCAATCAGAGTATGGTTTCTTTTTTTAATCAATTAAAAAAACAGCAGGGATTTAATAAAAGGGAGAATTTGTTTAGTCGTAATTCCATGAAAAGAAAAGGAATATTTAAAACAGCATCATATCTTCTTTATACAGGAAAAACAAAAGAAGCTATTGATGAAATAAATAACATAAAACAAAATAAATTAAACAAGAAACAATTAATAAAATTAAAACAATTATTAGGAATTGCTTACATGAGGCTAGGCGAACAAGAAAATTGCATTGCTAACCACAATCATCAATCTTGCATTATACCACTACAAAAAAATGCCATTCATACAATAGAAAATGGTTCTAGAAATGCCATTAAGATTTATAAGGAATTATTAGAAATAAATCCTGAAGATTACGGGTCCGAATGGCTGTTGAATCTCGCATATATGACATTGGGAGAATACCCAGATCACGTTCCGAAAAAACATTTAATTCCATTTCCCAGTTACAATAAAAACAATGAAAATAAATTATTTGAAGATATTGCTCCAGGATTAGGTCTGGATGAAATAAGTTTGTCAGGAGGCTCCATCATGGAAGATTTTAATAATGATGGTTTTTTAGATGTCATGAATTCGAGTTGGCAAGTAGAAGGTCATTTTAATTATCATGTAAATAATGGTGACGGAACTTTCAGCAATAAAACCAAGGATGCCAATCTCGAAGGAACTTTCGGAGGTCTGAATATGCTCCAAGCAGATTTTAATAATGACGGACTTACTGATGTATTAATTCTGAGAGGGGCATGGCACCGATCTGACGGTAGCATTCCGAATTCATTGTTAAAAAATAATGGAGACAATACATTTGAAGATGTAACTGTAAAAGCAGGATTGCTTGATTTTTATCCGACTCAAAATGCAGTTTTCAGTGATTTCAATAACGACGGTTTTTTAGATCTGGTATTTGCTGTTGAGTCTATAAAAAATTCTTTTGAAAACGCAAAACAACTCCAATTCTATTCCAATAATAAAAACGGAACATTTACCAATATTACAGAAAGCATTCCTTTGGAAATAAAAAAAATGATTTATATCAAAGGACTTACTGTAGGGGATTATAATAATGATGACAAACCCGACATTTATATTTCCGCTATGCATGGTGAAAATATATTATTAAAGAACACAACGGAAAAATCATCTACTAATTTTACTTTTGAGGACGTAAGTTCCGTTAGCAAAACCCAAGAGCCAAAAAGGAGTTTCCCCACTTGGTTTTGGGATTATGATAATGATGGCTGGCTGGATATCTTTGTAGCTGATTACGGTTCGATTGACAGGTCTAATTCCGTAAGCGAAATCGCCCAAGCCCTAAAAGGTAAAAAGACAAATATCCACCCTCGCTTATATAAAAACAATAAGGATGGTACTTTCTCAGAAATAAGCGAACAAGCCCAATTAGATCAACCAACATATTCTATGGGTGCGAATTTCGGAGATATAGATAATGATGGTTTGCTCGATTTATATTTAGGGACTGGCACCCCTAATTTCAAATCCATTTACCCGAATAGGATGTACCAAAATAAGGGAGAAGATAAATTTGAAGACATTACTATGCAGTCCGGAACGGGACACATCCAAAAAGGACATGGAATTGCTTTCGGGGATATTGATAATGATGGAGACCAAGATATTCTTGCAGAAATGGGAGGAGCAGCCAATGGGGATGTCTTCCAAAATTCATTATTCCAAAATAAAGGAAATAATAACCATTGGATTACCCTTTTATTAGAAGGTGTGGAAAGCAACCGCTCTGCCATCGGCACAAGAATAAAAATTATTATTATTGAAAATAATACTGAACGGGAAATACACCGAGTCGTTTCCTCTGGGGGAAGTTTCGGAGCATCTTCTCTTCAACAAGAAATCGGATTGGGGCAAGCAGAAAAAATAAAACAAGTAGAAGTCCATTGGCCCAAGACAGGTAAAACCCAAACATTTAAAAACATTCCTAGGGATAAAAAAGTTAAAATCATTGAAAACAATTCAAAATATACAATTCTAGAATCCAAAACCATACAATTCAAGAAAATGGAAAGTTCACGTCACGACCACCATTAGGACATATTGAATCAATAGACGACAAAACAGAAGTAAAACAGGCAACATGTTATTATACATCGCCAACAAATCATTATCTTTAGCGTCCTAACACATCAATTTCTTTTCAAATGAATAAGATCCTATCAATTATTTTTTTATTGACAATAGTTGTCAATACCTATGCCCAACCCAACTGGGCAGAAGATATTTCCTGTATCGTTTATTCACATTGTAGTTCATGTCATAATTCGGAAGGCATCGGTCCTTTCAATCTGATGAACTATCAGGACGCATTTAACAATCGCTATTCCATGCAGTCTGCCATAGAAAACCGTACCATGCCACCTTGGCCACCCAATCAGGAGTATGCCCCATTTGCCCATGCGAACGTCTTGTCAGACACAGAAATCGCCTTGTTCCAAGAATGGGTGAATAATGGCGCTCCGGAGGGAGACCCCATGTTGTCTCCGGAGCCTCCGGTAATAGAACATGGAGGATTCATGCAAGAATTCGATTTGGAATTGACCACTGAGCTATTCACTGTTCCATCCGGAAATGAAGATTTATACAAATGCTTCGTCATTCCCACCGCTTGGGGAGAAGATAAATTCATCAATGAAATAGAAGTCTATCCGAATAATAGAAATATCGTACACCACGTATTGGTCTATAAAAATGATACGGACGACCCCATAATAGATGATGCGAATGATCCTGCTATCGGATTCGAATGCGGAGGCAGCATAGAAGGTGGCAATAACGTATTAATGGGAGAATGGGTTCCCGGCTCACGCCCTTGGAAAATGCCCGAAGGCACTGGGGTTAAAATGAAAGAAGGGACGAATATATTGATGCAAGTCCATTATCCCGAAGGCAGTGAGGGACAAAGTGATTTCATCACAATCAAAATAAAATTCACCCCTACGAATGTGGGAATCAGGGAAGTATTCCAAGACCAGACATTAGATCACATCGATGATTTGGTAGATGATTTTGCACTAGTGATTTTACCTTACGAAACCAAGACATTCCATGAAAAATATGTTCTGCCCGAAGCAAGGACATTCATAGCTGCTTCACCACATGCCCATTTGGTTTGCACCAAAATGTGGTCTTATGCCATTCTGCCCAATGGGGAACAAATCAATATGGTAGAAATCCCGAACTGGGATTTTGATTGGCAAGGTTTCTACCATTATCCCGAACCTATCATTCTGCCTGCGGGAACAGAATTGCATGGCTATGCCCGATATGTCAATAATCCTAACGAAAACCCGAACATTTCCAATCCTCCAGGACTAGTCACAATAGGAGAAGCCACCACAGATGAAATGATGCTGTTCTTCTATTCTTATTTATATTATGAACCCGGAGATGAAAACCTGATTTTACCCGGAGATGGCACCCACATAAATCATTTCAATAACTGTTCGGAAGACATTACTCCTCTTCAACATATAGAGGAATCGGTTGTTTCCTTTTACCCTAATCCCGTAGAATCAGATAAATTCCAAGTAACAATAGGAAACCAAATACAAGGGAATTATAGTATAGAAATATCCGACATTTCCGGAAAGAAAATACTTAGCAATACTTGTAATGGGAATTGTGAAATCACATTGCCTAATTCATTTTCAAATGGAGTCTATTTTGCTAGGATTATCCAAGATGGAAAAGCCATAGGAGAGGCAGGAAAACTGCTTGTCTTACGATAATGAAAAATTAAGCTCAAAACCTTTCCATTCCATATAAAATGGAAATCAAAAAGCCATTCTTCACTATGAAGAATGGCTTTTTGATTAAAATTCCATGCAATTACTTCAAACTCTCTATACTTATGCTAATTTTACAGTGAAAACAGGCAAAATCACAACTTGCTTACCAGAACAAAAAATTGCTTTTATGCCCTTTACAGACGATCCGAATGCTGCCGCAAGGAAAAAGGACCACATCAATTTGGCTTTGGAATCTCAAATCGCCCAAGCGAGTTTGGACGAACGTTTTTTCTATGAGCCATTATTGGCAGCACATCCGAAAAGGGGCAGCCTTAAATCCATTAGTTTCTTAGGCAAAACCATGAAATCCCCGCTTTGGGTATCCAGTATGACCGGCGGAACAGTCATGGCAAACACCATCAACCATAATTTGGCAAGGATCTGCAAAGAATTCGGAATGGGGATGGGTTTGGGTTCTTGTAGGCAATTATTAAGGAGCGACGAATACCTAAAAGATTTTGATGTCCGCAGCCAAATCGGTGAACAAGCTCCTTTGTACGCCAACTTAGGCATTGCCCAATTAGAGCAATTATTGGACAATAACGAGGAATCCCTCATTGGCAAAATGTTGGAAAAACTCCGTGCGGATGGTCTGATTGTTCATGTCAATCCTTTGCAGGAATGGCTTCAGCCAGAAGGGGATCGTTTTGAGCATCCTCCGATTGAGACAATCATGCGGCTTTTGGAAAAAGCGGATTATCCGATAATTGTGAAAGAAGTCGGACAAGGTTTTGGTTATCATAGTTTGAAAACTTTATTGCAATTGCCCATTGAAGCGATAGACTTCGCAGCAAACGGCGGTACGAATTTCGCCAAATTGGAATTGTTGCGAAGCGAAAAAAACAAGCAGGACATCTATGGACAATTGGCACATGTGGGACATTCCGCTAGTGAGATGGTAGATTTGACCAACCGAATCCTAGTAGAATTAGGAGAGAATATTAGGTGTGAACAAATCATAATTTCAGGAGGAATCAATAGTTTTTTAGATGGATATTATTTGATTAACAAATTGCAAACCAACTGCATTTATGGTCAGGCATCTTCCTTTTTAAAACATGCAATGGGTGATTATGAGACATTGTATAATTATGTGGATACCCAAATACAAGGCTTGGAACTTGCACAAGCATTTTTGAAAATCAAAGAATAGACATATCTTTCCACTCAGAATGGGACAAGACAAGCAAAAGTCGGTAAGAGGTTTTTCAAAACTATCCAAAACGGACAAGATCCGATGGATAGCAGAGAACTTTTTCAAGGAACCGGAATTGGTCAAAAAAGAGTTGATCAGTTTCTGGCATCCGAACGCGGATCAGCAAAAAATTCTGGATGGCTTCAGTGAAAATACACTGAGCAATTTCATGTTGCCATATGGTGTCGCTCCGAATTTCATCATCAATGATAAGACCTATTGTGTCCCCATGGTGATTGAGGAAAGTTCGGTTGTTGCCGCAGCTTCCAGTGCCGCCAAATTCTGGTCTAACAAAGGTGGTTTCAAAACAGAAATCATTGGGACAACCAAAATCGGGCAGGTACATTTTACTTGGCAGGGCGATATTTCCAAGCTGAGAAAAGTATTTCCCGAATTAAAAGAAAAATTACTAGAAGATACTTCCCATATTACCGCTAATATGCGAAAAAGGGGAGGAGGGATATTGGACATAGAGTTATTGGATCTGAATCATTTGGAAACAGATTATTTCCAATTGAAAGTTTCCTTTGAGACCTGCGACAGCATGGGTGCGAATTTTATCAATTCCAATCTTGAAGCCTTTGGAAAAACATTGTCCCAATTCTTGGCTACGCATCCTGTTTTTGAGGGAGAAGAAAAGAATGTCACCATTATCATGGCAATCCTTTCCAATTTCACACCGGATTGTTTAGTTCGGGCATCCGTAGAATGTCCGATTGCTGAATTAGGGGATTTCGAAGGCATGTCTGCCAATGTTTTTGCTTCAAAATTCAAGAAGGCAGTCACTATAGCAAGGATAGACCCTTATCGGGCAACGACCCATAACAAGGGAATATTCAACGGAATAGATGCCGTCGTTTTGGCGACAGCCAATGATTTCCGAGCCATAGAATCCTGTGGACATGCCTATGCTTCCAAAGACGGACAATACAGAAGTTTGAGCCAATGCAGTTTGGAAAATGGTATTTTTAAATTCTGGTTGGATATTCCATTAGCCGTGGGAACCGTTGGCGGACTGACCAGATTACATCCTATGGCGAACCGTTCTTTGGAAATGTTGGGCAATCCCACTGCACGGGAATTAATGGGCATTATAGCTTCTGTCGGATTGGCACAAAATTTTGCGGCATTAAAATCATTGGTCACTACGGGCATACAAAAAGGTCATATGAAAATGCACCTTTTGAATATCCTAAACCATATGGAAGCCAATGAAAATGAAACTGCACAAGCAGTAATTTATTTTGAAAAAAACATGGTTTCTTTTTCTTCCGTTCGGGATTTCATCGTTTCCATTAGAGAAAACAAAACTATTCCTACAATAAAATAATGTTGGAAAATCCTTCTATAAAAGAAAACAATATAAAATCTTTCAGAGGAAATGGCAAGCTGCTTCTTTCGGGAGAATATTTTGTTTTGGATGGTGCTTTGGCTCTTGCATGCCCTACGCATTACGGACAGGATATGAATATATTCCAAGGGAATCATGAAGGGTTAATTTGGAGGAGTTTTAATAATTTAGGTGAAATTTGGTTTGAGGGGAAGTTCAATATTCCGCATGGAAAATACCTGGAAGGAAATGATGATGCGGTAGGTGAAAGATTGGAACAAATGTTCACTTATATTTCTTCTGTACATCAAGATTTTTTTACAACTAAAAATGGATTATTAATAGAAACCCGTTTGGATTTTCCGAATGAATGGGGTTTGGGCAGTAGTTCCACTCTAATTTATAATTTAGGAAAATGGGCAAATATCAATCCTCTTGATTTATTAAAAAATACCATGGGTGGTTCTGGCTACGACATCGCTTGTGCAGGTTCTAATGACTCCATTTTATATGAAATAAAAAATGAAATTCCTTCTTTCAAAAGTTCGGGATTCAATCCACCATTCAAGGAGAATTTGTTTTTTGTTTATTTAGAAAAAAAACAAAACAGCCGTACTGGAATACAATATTATCGAGAACAAATTTCTGATAAAGAAATAAAACCTATCGTTAATAAAATATCCGACATTACTAATAAAATGCTTACTGCTAAAACCATTGGTGAATTTAAAGCATTAATAAAAGAACATGAAGATTTAGTAGCATCGCACTTGAATTTAAAAAAAGTAAAAGATGAATTATTCCCTGACTTTTGGGGAGAAATAAAATCACTTGGTGCTTGGGGTGGAGATTTCGTCCTCGTAGCCAGTGAAAAAGATTATAAGGAAACCGAAGCTTATTTTTCTATGAATCGCTATCCGGTATTTTTTTCTTATGCTGAAATAATTATGTAATGGCAGAAAGGAAAAAAATATATAAAAGCAAATTATCCGAAACCGAATTCCGGGAGAAAATCAGCTTTCTCATTGAGGTGCATTCCAGCGATAAACTTCGAGGTCATGTAAAAAAATTCAACCCTACGAAAACAGAAAAAATATTCGGTAGAATCGAGGAGGAGAATTTTTGGATTTGGAAACACGGACTTTTTTCAGGAGGTATTTTTTATCCTATTTTTTATGGTAAAATATTAGATGCAAAAAATGGATTAACAATACAAATGAATTCCAAACCCAATTCATTGGGCGGATTATTTTTTATTTTCCTTTCTTTTATTTTAGTTCTTGGAATTATTGTTTGGTTATTATTTCTTCAGTATGATTCTGCCAAGCAAAAAATACTGTATTTATTTATTGCTATTTTAATTTTCTTGATTTTTCAAGCAGCTCCTAATTTCAGCTATACAATTTCTAAAAGGAATTTCAGGAAATTCTTAGAAAAAGAATTGGAAATGGAACGGATTAATTAATTTTAAATAAGGGTTTCACTTGAAGTGAAACCCTTATTTAAAATCATTCATTCCCAAAATGAACCCAGCCTTGAGCTTTTAAAGGATGAATATTTCCGCCTTTGGTATGTAGTTTGATTCCTTCTTTTTTATTTACGATTTCTCCGCAAATATAAATATCAGGCATATACCTTACTTTCTCCAAATCATCTGGGCTTATGGTAAATAACAATTCATAATCCTCTCCTCCGCTCAATGCACAAGTAATCGGATCCAATTTAAAATTAATCGCCTGTTCTTCCACATCTGGACGAATAGGAACACCGCCCTCATTTAAAATCGCACCTACATCGGATGCCTTACAGATATGAAATAATTCGGATGCCAATCCATCAGAAATATCTATCATGGAAGTGGGTACTAATTTCGCATCAGGAAAAAATTCCTCTATCATGTCCCTTCTCGCTTCCGGTTTTAATTGGCGACCAATGATATAATCATTCTTCCCCAAATCCGGTTGGACACCAGGATTCGATAAATAAATCTGTTTTTCCCTTTCCAATATCTGTAAGCCCAAATATGCCCCACCCAAATCTCCAGTCACGCATAAAATATCACCCTCTTTTGCTCCGTTCCGATATGCGAGTTTTTCCTTTTCTCCCTCACCTATTGCGGTAACGCTAATGAACAAGCCCTTCCTAGATGAAGTCGTATCACCACCTACCAAATCCACATTATAAAATTTACAAGCAGCTTTCACCCCCTCATAAAATTCATCCAATGCTTCTACCGAGAATCGGTTGGAAAAAGCAAGGGAAACCGTAATTTGTTTAGGAATGGCATTCATCGAATAAATATCCGATACATTCACCACCACAGATTTATAACCCAAATGTTTCAAGGGCGAATACATCAAATCAAAGTGAATGCCCTCCACCAGAATATCTGTAGAAACCACCATCAATTTATCTCCATAATCCAAAACTGCGGCATCATCCCCAATTCCTTTATAGGAAGAATTATGCTTCAATTCTATTCCTTGGGTCAAATGTTCTATTAATCCAAATTCCCCTAATTCGTTTACATCTGTTCTTTTCGACATCTAATTCTTGTTTTTTAGTGAATTGCTCTTTCTCCCACAAAAGGATTATTGACCTTTTCATATCCAATCGTCGTTTCTTCCATATGTCCGGAATAAACGACAACCTTATCTCCTAAGGGAAATATTTTCTCCTTAATACTTCTCAATAAAGTTTCATGATTGCCTCCTGGCAAATCCGTCCTACCGATACTCAAGCGGAAAAGCGTATCTCCCGCAATCAGGAAATTATCCGCTTCACAAAAGAAACAAAGACTCGCAGGCGAATGCCCCGGTGTCAAAATTGAACTCAACTTTGTTTTCCCAAAACTGATCACATCTCCCTCTTCGATATATTTACCCGGTAAGGGTGATGGTTCCATTTGTACTCCATACATTTTTGCCGCTTGTGCGGCGAATTGCAAAACAGCTAATTCTCCCTCATGGCATTCCAAAATCAAACCATATTTATCCGCTACGAATTTATTCCCGAAAACATGATCCAAATGGCAATGCGTATTAATCAACCTCACAGGTTTCAATTCATTTTTTTCAATAAAATCGACCAATTCCTTGCGTTCCCTTTCGTCATAACAACCCGGATCTATAATGATGCATTCCTTTGTTTCATCATATAGCACATAGGTGTTCTCTTGGAAAGGGCTGAATTCAAATTTCTTAACTTTAGTCATATGAATAGTTTTTCTTGTTTTTTCAAGCGAAAAATCCATTTTTCACGTTATATTGAACAGGGTATATGAAAAAGCATATAAACTGAACAACTTTTATATTGGCTGCAAAGTTATCTAATTACTATAAAACCAACTCATAAAGCCCTTACTTATGCAGCATTTATTCCAGAAAAGGAATTATATGAATACGCTTTATAATAAGAATATGCTTAAAATTCCGGTGAGGTATCAGACACTAAACATTAGATTTCATTTAATTGATTCCGATTTTAATAAGAACCAAGAAAGGTTCGACAAATTATGCTATTGCGATTTATCGCAATTATAAATATATTTAGGAATGATAAAAAAACTTATCTCTACTAATTTTTCTATTTTGACAAAAGCGATTTTGTCCCTTTTTCTCGTTTCATCTTTTAACATTTTCCTTACCGCACAAGCCACCCAGACGGAATTCGGAAAGAATAGGGTACAATTCCATAAGTTTACATGGTTTGAATATGAGACAGACAACTTCAATGTTTATTGGTATGGGGATGGTAAACAAATCGGTATTACTGCTGCACAATTGGCAGAATGGGATTACTCCGAAATACAAGAAATCCTAGAACATCGCATCAGCAGAAAAATAGGGATTCTTGTTTTCACGGACATTACGGATTTAAAACAAAGCAATATAGGAAACGAAGAGGCTTTCGTCAATTCGGGAGGACAGACGAAAATTATGGAAAATAAGATTTTCGTCCATTTCAATGGTGATCACAATGATTTGAGGAGGCAGGTCAGAGAGGGGATTGCTGATATTTATATGCAGAACATGATGTTCGGCACCAATATCCAAGAAGTGGTACAAAATGCCGTTCTGCTCAATTTACCCGAATGGTTCTCCAAAGGCATCGTAGGATATGCAGGTCTGAAATGGAGTACGGAATTGGACAACCAATTAGGTGATATTTTCGCCTCTGGGAAATATGAGAATTTTGAGGCTTTCGCCCAAGAAAATCCTAAGTTGGCAGGACATTCTCTCTGGTATTATATTGATAATAATTATGGTCGGTCAACAACTTCTAACTTGATTTATCTAACCAGAATCAACAGAAGTGTCGAAAGCGGCTTTCTTTATGTATTGGGTTCTCCATATAGGAGGGTTTTAAAAAATTGGCATGAATATTTTTCTGAACGGTATAAGATAAATGGCAGAAATGATGCCTTACCTCCGGATTCTTTGAAAATTGATATTAGAAATAAGAGGAAAATTCCGATTTCCAATGCGAAATTGAGCCCCGACGGAAAAAAAATAGCCTATGCTTTTAATGAAAAAGGAAAAATAAAAGTATTTGTCCATGACCTTGTAGATGGCAAAAGGAAAATGGTTTTCAAGACCGGATTCAGGAATAAAATCCAAGCTACCGATTATAATTACCCCTTACTTGCTTGGAGTCCGAATAATCAGAATTTGGGGATCTTATACGAAAAAAGGGACATTGTTAAATTCTTACAGCTCAACATTAATAACAATGAAAAAATAGAGCAAGAATTTGCTCCGCAATACCAAAGGGTCTATAGTATTGATTATATGAATTCTAATGACCTTTTGATTTCTGGTTCGATCAAAGGCTTTTCTGATATTTTCATTTACCATATCAATCAACGTTCAACCGATAGAATCACTAATGATTTTTATGATGATTTAGATCCGACTTTCGTCAATTTGAATGGAAAAAAAGGTATTCTATTCTCATCCAATAGAGGAGACCAATTAGCTCTTGGACAACATGAACTGGATTCCATTTTGCCTATTGGCAATTATGATATTTACTATCATGATCTTGAAAATGACGAAGCAACAGAATTTGTCAGAATCACCAATACACCGGAAGCCAACGAATCCCATCCTATGGAGCTAGATTCCTATAATTATGCTTTTGTTTCTGACAAGAATGGGGTCAATAACCGATATATAGGGGAGCTGGAAGAGTACATTTCACACCATGAAAGGGTCGTATTATTAAAATCCGGTGATGAAATTATCCTACATCAGGATTCGATGCCTGAGATTGATGAAAATCTATTGGATACCACTTATGTGAGGGCAATCATGAAGTGGAGAGGTGCCAACTTTCCATCTTCCAATTATAAGAAAGGCATCATAGAGGCGAGTTCGATTTCCTCTGGGAAAACCGTTGAAAACTTTCTTCATAATGGTATCAATAATCTTTATGTTTCGGATATAGATCCCAAACAAAAAACCAGTTTGCTTAATTCGGAATATCGCCAACAA
This sequence comes from Saprospiraceae bacterium, assembly GCA_020631375.1. GTDB lineage: Bacteria > Bacteroidota > Bacteroidia > Chitinophagales > Saprospiraceae > JAHDCE01. Next base: position 23,210 of record JAHDHJ010000030.1, read on the forward strand.
GTCTTAAAGATAAAAGCGGAAAAAATCAAAATAAAGGAAAAAGAAAAGGAGATAGAAGAGAAGCCAAAAGAAAAACCCTCCTCTTGGGAATTCGATTCCGGCTTTGGAGATGTCCCAAGTGAAGAAGCGGTAACACCGGATGAAGGAAAAGAAAATGTTGTAGAAGTAAGTGAAAAAGAACCCGACTTTGTTTTCATTACGGATTATATAGAAGAAATGGATGAGGATTTGGAACAAACGAAACCCGGTTCTAAACCAAAAGAGGAACCTAAGGACGATTCTGAAATTATTGACATTGAGAATTACGAATTCGAAAGCGATTTCGATCCAGAAAAAACAGATGCGGCTGTAATCGTAGAAGATGATAATGGAAGGGTTACCTTACAAAGTCCGAACATTGCCTATGCTAAGGAAGTTTACAAAGTACCAGAAAAACGTGTCCATCGTTATAACAGTTCAAAACTACTTCCCCATCGTTTGAAATTCAAAGCAAACTCCATTACCACGCAAGTGGATAATGGACTTCTGTTTGGTGGACTGGAAAGATATACGGGTTCTCCTTATTCAGCACCTCCTTTGGGGATTTTCTTTAAGAGTAGTGTCCAGGATTTGTTTGAGGATTACGAATTGGAGGGAGGAATCCGAATTCCTACGACCTTTAGTGGATTGGAATATTATGTTACATTCAAGGATGAGCGGAAAAGATTGGATAAATCCTATTCTTATTACAGGAAGAGTACTAAATATTCTTCAACAGGATTCGTGCAAGAATTATCTGCGAAGGACATTTCCAACCTTGTCCAAACCGACCTCAAATATGCCTTGGATATTTATGGTAGCCTTAGAGCAAGGGCATCACTAAGGATTGATAAATTCGAATTCCTTTCCAAGGACCAATTTTCCTTGGAAATTCCCGCCATTACTTCCCAAAGAATTGGTCTAAGATTGGAATATGTCTTTGACAATACCATAGATGTGGATTTGAATTTGAAAAACGGAGCCCGCCTAAAAGTCTATTCCGAAGTACTCAAAAAAATGGACATCAACACAAATGATGGTTTTAATTTTAATTTCAATAAAGGGGTTCTATTCTTAGCTGGGGCAGATATTAGACATTATCAAAGATTGGGTAAACATACGATTTTCGCTACTCGATTTGCCGGAGCGACGTCCTTTGGATCGGAGAAGATGTTGTTTTTCCTTGGAGGAGTTGACAATGAACTTTTCCCCACTACAAATCAGGATATTCCTTTACCTACTGCCACAGATGAATTTGCCTACCAAACTTTGGCATCTCCTATTAGGGGATTCAGAACCAATATCAGAAACGGAAATTCTTTCCTTTTGGCCAATGTGGAGCTAAGGATTCCCTTATTCAAATATTTTTATAAACGACCTATTAAATCCAGTTTAATCAGGAATTTCCAAATCGTAGGCTTCTTTGATGTAGGAACTGCATGGCAGGGAACATCTCCATTCAGTCAAGACAACCCTCTGAATACTTCTGTTTTTGCCGCACCTCCGAATACTCCGCAGGTCATTACAGCTACTGTGAATTATTATAGAGATCCCATAGTTGCAGGTTTCGGAGCAGGAGTGCGGACGAAAATTTTCGGCTATTTTATCCGGGTCGATTATGGAAAAGGCTTGGAAACCAAAATCTTACAGCCAGGAATTTGGCATGTTTCCTTGGGTACTGATTTTTAGGGATTCATGATTAGAAAATGGGTTCTCAGAATTTAATTTTGAGAACCCATTTTCTAATCCCTAGGGTAAAATCTATCCTTCCAAATCCTTCAGCCTCTTTTCCATTTCATGTAAACGCTTCATTAAATCAGGCAATTTTCTAAAGGAAGCATAAGATCTCAAATAATCATTGTAAGGCAAGGCGGGAGAACCATACCAAGCTGTATTTTTATCTTTTATACTTTTATTCACCCCTGATTGGGCTTGGACTTTTGTTCCCTCTGCAATATTAATATGCCCCACAAAACCAGCTTGCCCTCCTATCATACACTGCTTTCCTATCTTAGAACTTCCTGCAAAACCAGCTTGTGCTGCAACAACCGTATTCTCTCCTATTTCCACATTATGTGCTATCATAACCAGATTGTCTATTTTCACACCTTTGCGAATAATCGTAGAACCCATCGTTGCCCTATCTATAGTTACATTAGAACCTATCTCGACATTGTCTTCTATAATTACATTCCCCGTTTGGCTTATCTTCTTGTATGAACCGTCTTCTCTAGGAGCAAAACCAAAACCATCACTACCAATGACAGTATTCGGGTGAATAATACAATTATCACCGATGATGCAATTATATTGGATTTTAACACCGGAATGGATAACGCAATTTTTTCCTATTTGGGCGTTCTTAGCAATGAATACTTGTGGAAAAATAACCGTTCCCTCTCCTATACTTGCCGATTCTTCCACCACCGCAAAGTGTCCCATGCTCACATTTTTACCAATAATAGCGGCATCGTGAATAAAAGCATTGGTGGAAACACCTTGCATTTGCTCTACTTTTCCACCAAACTCATCCAATAAAAAAGCTATGGAAGCATAAACATCATCCACACGAATCATCGTTGCCTTTATAGGCTGCTTAGGAGTAAAATTCTTACTCACAAGTATCACTGAAGCATTTGTGGTATAAGCAAATGGCTCATATTTGGGATTTGCCAAAAATGTAATTTCCCCCGGTCTCGCCTCTTCAATTTTGCCCGGACCTTGAACCATCGTTTCAGGATTACCTATAATCTCTCCATTTAAAATTTGGCAAAGCTGCGCAGCAGTTATTTCCATAAATTCAGTTTTATAATAAGCTGTTTTAATTTGGATTTGAGGGGATTTGATTACACTATATACAACGAATTAAAGGCTTCATTCGCTCCATAAAAATAATAATTACAATCCTACTTAGTCCTCTATTTTACAAAACAAAAATAATAAATGCCAAAATGTCGCATTTAATTTTCATAAACTGCCGTTTTGTCATTAAAAATTACTGATTTCCTGTCATCCTTTCCTGAAAAATCAATTGGTATGCCTATTGAAGAGAGTAAAGTGTAATTGATT
>JAHDHJ010000291.1 GCA_020631375.1 Saprospiraceae bacterium
TCTTCTTCCTCTAAATGAAAACGAATTATTAGTTAAAACACCACATGGAGACCGAAAAATTAAATATATCGAGGATGGAATAACATTTTTTATAAATGAAAATAGTTGGGATTATAAGAAAATTTCATTTGATTCATCAAAAAACACCCCTATAGATAATATCATTGGAGATTATTACAATAATGATTTAAAATTGTCATTCTCGATTATAAAAAAAGAAAATAACGATTTGGAAATAATTGATGGAAATAAGCGGATACATTTGATTCAAATAGATAAACATAGATTTGTTACCAATGATATAAAATACAAATTATTATCGTTAAAGAAAAATCAGAAAAATCAGCTTACTCATTTTAAAGTTTCTAACCAAGGGTGTAAAGATATATTATTTAGTAAAATAATATTCTAAAATTAGAGGTTTGGGATTATGTTAGGAATTTATTAATCGGAAAACTGATGTTTATAAAAAATAGCCTGATTAATAAATTCCTAACATAATTTTTAGTGTTCTTCAAGACTATTCCCTAAGAAACTGCACCTTCCAAAGGTCTGCATAAATGCCTTTTTCTTGAATTAATTCCTGATGTGTTCCTTGTTCTTTAACAATTCCCTGATGCAAAACAATGATTTCATCCGCATTTCTGATGGTACTTAATCTATGTGCTATGACCAATGCCGTTTTTCCAATAGCCAGTTCCATCAGATTTTCTTGAATCGCCCGTTCCGTTTCCATATCTACGGCACTGGTCGCTTCATCCAAAATTAAAATCGGCGCATTTTTGAGAATGGCTCTTGCGATGCTCAACCTTTGCCGTTGCCCTCCGGATAATTTTATGCCCCGCTCTCCCACTATCGAATCATATCCTTTTTCTAATGAAATGACAAAATCATGCAATTCCGCTTTTTGGGCGGCAGCCATGATTTCTTCTTCAGATTTTAATTCTGTTCCATAACAAATATTTTCCCGAATCGTCCCATGAAACATATAAACATCCTGACTCACCAAAGAAATATTACGCCTCAAGTTTTCCAATTTCATTTTCCGAATATCCATTCCATCTATGCTAATCGAACCCTCCGACACATCATATAAACGAAGCAGTAATTTTATCAAAGTCGTTTTCCCCGCTCCGGTAGAACCAACAATACCTATCGTCTGACCCTGTTTAATATCCAAATTAATCCGCTTTAGAACGGACTCTCCATGTTCATATTTGAATGCTATATTTTCTAATTTTAAATTTCCTTTTATGCTATCGATTTTTTCATCCCCATCCTTAATTTCAGATTCACCATCCATGATTTTAAATACCCGTCTTGCTGATGCTTTCGCTCTTTCATATTCATCGAAAATACGTCCCAGTCCTGTTACCGGCCAAAGCAAACGTTGGATCATCATAGAAAAAAATGCCAATGCCCCTATCGTAATTTCTCCGGTATCATTGATAATCATAAAACTTCCCAAAACCAAAACAGAAACGAAACCAACCGTAATCAGAATCCTAATCAGAGGCACATACAAAGCATTGAATCTTATGGCATTAAAATTCGCATCCCGATAATCACTTGATGCCTCTTCTACCCTTTCGGCTTCGAATTTTTCGGCAGTAAAACTTTTTACGACCATGATTCCGGAAATATTATTTTCCAAACGGCTGCTTAATGCACCTACTTTTTGTCTAATATTTTGATAATGCGGGGAAATCAATTTTTGATAATACATACTCCCAATAAAAATAAATGGCAAAGGAATAATGCCTATCCAAGCTAATTTAGGGGAAACCAAAAACAAGGAGACCGAAGCAAAAATGAATAGGGTTATTAAATGTAATATTTGATAAAAACTAGAATTTAGGAAACGTTCCAACTGATTGATATCATTATTCAAAATCGACATCAGATTACCTGTCCGTTCATTTTCAAAAAATGAAATTTCTCGCTTTTGCATTTTGTCATAAGCTTCCACCCTTAAATCATGTTGTACATTTTGTGCCAATCGTAAAAAACCCCTTTGGAACAACCATTCGAAGAAGCTTTCCGTCAGGAAAATAATTGCCGTCAAGACACCGAGGAAAATAATTACAGAACGTATTTCCGTATATCCAAACCAATCCGCTATCCAAACAGGCGGATTATGGCTTACACTGTCAATTATCCAAGCAGTCAGAATCGGAGGCATCAAATCAAAAGCCTTGTTTACCACAGCACTAATGCTGGAAAACCAAAGAGAAAAACGATACTTTTCCAAGTAGGCAAATAAACGAAACATCGGTCGGTCTGTAGAGTTTTCCATAAAAATAATTTTAGAAAAACAAATGTAAGGATTCCTAAAGGAATTATTGAAACCTTATATCTTTGCAATAAAAACAATGGAAATGGAAGATGAAGTATTAGATGATCCAAATTCCAATCTGCTCGGCAATGATTATAATAATTTTTTGGCAAGCAGATCCCAACGTTTGACTAATTATGCCATAGATTCCGCTGTGTACATAACTTATATTGTCATCTTGGTCATTATTGAAGATGTTTTTATAATTGGGACTTCTTTTGAAGATAACTACCCTCTCTTCGGAGGAATGAATCTGATTTTCTTTCCATTCATATACAAATGGGGCATGGAAAGCCTGTTCGGAAAAACTTTGGGGAAATTTTTCACAAAAACGCATGTCATAAGCTTAAAGAAGCATCCTTTTTCAACAAGCGACGCTTTTTTACGTTCTGTATTAAGATATACTACCATTATTGATGTTTTTTTCCATTTTCTTCTTGGGAGAAGAAAATTTAACATTACACGACAAAATCAGCCAAACACGGGTTATCAGAGACGACTATATTGTGAATGAATATGTATAAAGACAAAACCACAAAATAAAATAACAAAAAGTATGAGGAATCAGATCCTATTTTTTTTCTTATTAATTTTTTCTTACAGCCAATCATTTTCACAAACGGATGGAGCGACCGTAAGTGGATACATAAAAGATGCCGCATCCGGAGAAACAATGATCGGAGCAACCATACTCGTACTGGAATCGGGAGATGGAGCAATTTCCAATGAATATGGATTTTATTCCATCAAAGTCCCTAAAGATTCCGTTACATTGTCATTCTCATATACAGGATATGAAACACAGGATAAAAGAATAAAAACCGATGTGAATTTGAATCTTGATGTGGAATTAAGATATGGTGAATTTTTGGAAGAAATTGTCGTAAAGGCAAATTCTTATAAAGAGAAAGTGAACTCCACCCAAATGAGTGTGGAAAAAATAACAATAGAAGATGCTAAATTATTACCGGCATTGTTCGGTGAAGTGGATATAATAAAAACGCTTCAATTAAAACCGGGTATTACTACAGGAGGTGAGGGAACTTCCGGCTTGAATGTAAGAGGCGGGACAACAGATCAGAATTTATTTCTATTGGACGAAGCAACAGTTTATAACCCCCAACATTTATTTGGTTTTTTCAGTACTTTTAATTCTGACGCCGTCAAAAATGTGGAATTATATAAAGGCGGTTTTCCCGCCCAATACGGAGGCAGGCTTTCTTCCATTGTTGATGTAAAATTAAGGGAAGGAAATAAAAAGAAATTTTCGGGTTCCGGTGGTTTGGGAATCATTGCATCCCGGCTCACACTCGAGGGTCCTATAGTAAAAGACAAAGGTTCTTTTATTGTTTCCGGACGAAGGACTTATGTTGATTTAATCACGAATGCCGTAAACAAATCCAAGGAAGACCAAGAAGACTACACTCCTATTCCCGGATATTACTTCCATGATTTGAATGGAAAGATAAATTATGCCTTTGGCAAAAAGGATAAAATATTTATCAGTGCATATTATGGCAGAGATGTATTCAAATTTGAAGATGATGATTTTGATTTCACTTTCAAATGGGGGAACATAACCGCTACCGGAAGATGGAATCATATTTATAATTCTAAATTATTTTCCAATACTACTTTGACATTTTCGGATTATAAATATGATATTTCTAATCGGCTAACCAATTTCGCAACTTTTGAATTGGGTTCGGGCATACAGGATTTCACCAGTAAAATAGATTATTTTTATTCTCCCAATAATAAACATAATATAAAATTCGGAGCTAATTTCACTTACCATACTTTCACTGTCGGACGTTTATCATTTGAAGACGATGAAGATACATTTTCTTTCAAGGCGGGACAGGATTTCAAAGCCACTGCCATGTCCGCTTATATTTCCGATGATTATGAAATCAATGAGGATTTAAAATTAAATTACGGCATTCGTTTATCTTCATTTAATAATAATAAATTCTACTGGGGAATAGAGCCTCGTTTTTCTGCAAAATATAGCATTACAGATAATGTGTCT
>JAHDHJ010000292.1 GCA_020631375.1 Saprospiraceae bacterium
TGCTGTGGTCGTTTCTGTTTTGGGGTATTATTTGCCCAGTTATGTGACCGCCATGATTTTGGCTTTGGTTTTTGCCTATGTTTTTGGAGATATAACAGGACTGAATATTACCGGAGGTTTAACGACTTTGGATGATTCCGGAAATGAAATCATTGTTTGGAAAAACCTGATTTTGCCAGTCATCGCCTTGGGGATTCGTCCGGTTGGAATCATTACCCAATTGACCCGTAGTGCCATGTTGGATGTATTGAGCCAAGATTATATCCGTACTGCCAAATCCAAAGGACTCTCGACTTTTCAAGTGAATTTCAAACATGGTTTGAGAAATGCTTTGAATCCGGTTTCCACTTCGATTACGGGTTGGTTTGCCTCTTTAATTGCTGGTGCGTTTTTTGTGGAAAATGTTTTTTCTTATGATGGCTTGGGATTGGAAACAATCCGTGCATTAGAGACTTATGACATGCCGGTCATTTTGGGTGTGGTATTATTTGTTGCAGGAATTTTTGTGTTAATCAATATTCTTTCTGATATATTATATGCTTTCCTTGACCCTCGAGTGAGGTTGGGATAATGAAAATATAAAAGAACCAAATGCAACGCATTCCATTCCGGAATAGTTCTATTCTTAACTAACTTATAAAAGCAAATGAAACAATTCATTATAATATTAGGGTTTTTATTTTTGATTTTTGATTTGTCGGGGCAAGTGACAATAAAAGGTATTGTTTATATAGAAGATGGAGAAGAAGCCATTGGTGCCAATGTAGTGGTCAAAGGAAATGAAACTATAGGAACTGTTACTGAATTCGATGGCACTTTTGAATTGGAGGTGGAATCCTTACCAGTTTATATAGAAATATCTTACACCAGTGAACCTGTATTAATACTCGTAGAAAATGCTGAACAGATAATTGTAGTTAACTTAACAGAAGAAATAATATGGTGTGAATTCCCTATCGTCTATGACACCCGCCTACTCCACTCCGCTAATTATAATGAATTATATTCAAACGATTTAAAAATAGATAATTCTGTTTCTGTAACATCTTCCATGAATACCGCACCTGGAATACACATCCATTCTGGAGCATTGAATACGAATAGAATTACCATTCGGGGAATCGGGAACCGTTCCCAATTCACCACTGCAAAAATACGGGCATATCTTGATGGAATTCCCTTGACTTCCGGCGTTGGAGAAACGACATTGGAAGACATAGATATGGATATGCTTTCAAGTATCACAATCGTGAAAGGACCGAATGTCAGCAATTATGGAAGTGGTTTGGGAGGCTCTATTATTATGAGAACCGATAATGATAAAAATGATTTTATTTCCAGTAAATTCGAATTGGGTTCTTATGGATTAATACGTAGCTCCAATGCCATAAACATAGCTACAGACAAATCAAGGACAAGAGCGAATTATAGCTTTACGAATAGTGACGGATACAGAGAGAACAACGAATATAAAAGGCACAATTTTTCTTTATTGAATCAATTCGATTACGAAGAAGATCGGCAATTTAATTTCCTTTTGAACTATACGGATTTACATGCTTTTATTCCGAGTTCCCTGAATGAAGACGATTATTTGAATGATCCGACCAGTGCTGCATTCACTTGGAATAAGGTAAAAGGTTTCGAGGATTATTCTAAAATACAATTGGGTGTTTCCCATAATTACGGATGGAAAAAATGGGTCAATAATTCCAGTATTTTCGGTACGTTTTTTAATTCTTATGAGTCCCGACCTTTTAATATCTTAAGGGAAAATTCAAGAACATTAGGGGCAAGGACAAAATTCAATTTTAATTTTGAAACTTTTGGAAATGTGAGTTTCTTAAAATTCGGAGCGGAATATTTTAATGAAAAATATGATTGGAAAACCCATGAAACACTAGACGGAATATTGGGACAACATTTAAGCGACAATATAGAAAACAGACAATATTATAATATTTTCGCAGAAGCGGATTGGGAACTGTATCGAAATCTAACCATAGAAACCGGCATTAATTTAAATTCCACCCGTTATGAAATTGAGGATAATTTTTATTTGGATTCTATTGATATTTCGGGTAAATACCAATTCGATTTAATTCTTTCTCCGAGGGTCGGAATCAATTACCTTTGGGATGAAAGAGATATTTCCTTTTTCGCCAATGTCAGCCATGGTTTTAATTCGCCGAGCCTAGAAGAAACCCTCACACCGGATGGTTCTAAAAATCCGGACATCCAACCGGAAAAAGGGTGGAATTATGAAATAGGAAGTAGAGGGAAAATAATTAGAAATAATTTATTTTATAGTGCATCCCTATATTATATGGATGTAAAGGATTTATTAGTCGCAAAAAGAATTTCTTTAGATCAATTCCAGGGAATCAATGCCGGGCGGACTTCACATTTGGGTTTGGAAATTGATTTGGAATATGATTATCGTTTTAATTCTCATAATACCATTACACCATTTTTTAATTATCATTTTGCACATTATACTTTCAAGGATTTCGTAGATGGAGATAATGATTATTCCGGAAATGAATTAACAGGAGCCATTCCCCATAAAATAAATGCCGGAATTAAAATGAATTTCAAACATGGAATTTACAGTAATCTTATTTATCAATACGTCGATAAAATGCCCATGCGGGATGATAATTCCATTTATTCGGATTCCTACCAAACGATGAATTTAAAATTGGGTTATAATAAAACATTCAATGAAAAATGGGCATTTGATATTTATACAGGCATTAGAAATATTTGGAATGAAAAATATGCTTCGCAAATATTAATAAATGCCGGAAGTTTCGGAGGAAATGCACCAAGATATTATTATCCCGGACTACCACGGAATTATTACGGTGGAGTAAGTTTGAAATATCTATGGTAAAAAAATTACAAATCCGAACGCATAAAAATCCTATAACTCAAAAACAAAAACAGCGCAATAAAACATATCGTAACAATAGAAGATTGTGTTGCTGATAAGAAGAATGGAATTCCCATTTCTTCCTCATATTTAAATGTTTGCTCTATAACTTCTACATTAGCACCGGATACGGGGAAATAAATCGGAATCAAATCTTCCATTGCATTCACTGGAAGACATAGAACAAGAATATGTTTTAATCCCATCCATGCCAAAAGAACCCATTTTAATATCAATTCGAATAATGGATATGCAAAATAAATGATAATCGCCAAAGAAAAGCGCTTAAAAACCCAACCAAAAAAAGCTGCCAAAGACATATATCCCATAATCTGAAGACTGTACAATGGCACGATGTCAATATGTTGGAAAATTTTCGCTGTATAGACCGTATCCGTATTTATAAATCCGATTACCAGGCCACAGACGAGGAAATAAAGGCTAAAAAACAAGCTCACCGCCAATATCATCAAGGTTTTGGACAAGAAAAATTCGGTTCGGGTCAGTCCGTTGATAATACTTTGCCTCATCGTCTTATGATTATATTCCATCGTAATGATAAGGATACCTATGATACCCAAAGCATAAAAATTGAACCAACTCCCCGTATAACCGAATGATTTCCAGACAAATGGAAACATATAAGGATCCTGTAAAAATGTTTGTAGCTCAATCTCATTGAAACTCCCTTTCCTATGATTAGAGTCCGGGATGATAAATTTCCCAATAAGGTAAGTGGCCGGCAATAGAGCCAAATACAAGGATGACATGACAACAAAAGTCCTATTAAGACTCAGTTTTTTCCACTCTAATAATAATAAATGCAGCATTTCTACGGTTTTTCCTGCCAAGATAGGGATATTGGGATAAGGATCGGAATCTGTCTTTATATTTGGGATAAATTTATTGAAATTTGTAGTGCGGGAGAGTTCGCAGATTGATGTTTCCATCATTATATTGAGTTGGAAAAGCTCTTCTTCATCCAAAAACATCATCCCTAATTACCGTTCATCCCCCAAATGCCCTCGTTCATAAACCCATAGTCACCATTCACATATTCATCAAGAAACTACCGATAGCTTAGCATATCTTTGTTAAAACAAACTAAGACACTGATTACTTTCCCAGCAATAGAACAACATATATTCCCAAGAAGGTGTTTTTTGTAAGAGGAATGGATATAAACCCAAAATTCATTAACTCCATTCCAAAACAACTATATTCCTCTCACAATTATTAAAACAATCCTTTACTTGTGTAGAGGGTTGTTTTTTTGTTCATTAGACCCGATTCATCAGAAATACTAGATGATAACCAATAAAATTGTCCGAATAGCTACAATCTTTTCTTTTTCAAATTAATTATTCAATTGAAGCAGTGGTTAATTGAGATTTTGTAAGTGGATTT